>NZ_CP015363.1:304490-608981 GCF_002078355.1 Ferroplasma acidiphilum
TTTTCCCCGGCATTAGGTTGCTGGCCTGTCATTG
The DNA here is from genome assembly GCF_002078355.1 of Ferroplasma acidiphilum. Lineage (NCBI taxonomy): Archaea > Methanobacteriati > Thermoplasmatota > Thermoplasmata > Thermoplasmatales > Ferroplasmaceae > Ferroplasma > Ferroplasma acidiphilum. The sequence goes on from NZ_CP015363.1 coordinate 304,525, forward strand.
CAGTAGTTCCATTATCAAGTACCATCACAAGCATATTAAGCTTATTGTGTACAGCGTTTATCAATGGCGGTATTCCTGAATGGAAAAATGTTGAATCCCCTATAAATGCAATAACTTTCTGTTTAGTAGACATTGCAAACCCGTTAGCCATTCCTATGGAGGAACCCATGGAGATCATTGTATCAGCTTCTTCATAGGGGTCATAGAGCCCGAGTGAGTAACATCCTATATCTGACGCATATATTGTATCAGTTTTGTTCATCATCTTAACTGCCCTCTTGACGGCATAATATGTTGCCCTGTGTGGGCATCCAGGGCAGAGCACGGGTGGCCTTGCAGGGAGCACCAGTTTATTCTCAGGCACATCCTGCACAGCAAAACCCATAATCCTGGAAAGTGAATGCGCCACTGTATCGGGTGTAAATTCATGGCTTTCACTGAAATATCCATCAAGTTTTCCGAATATTGTGGAATCCAGTTTATTCATCTGGGCAATAGTCCTGATTTTATATTCAAGATACGGGTCAAGTTCCTCGATGATTATTACTTTTTTATTATCTGATATAAATTTAACAATAGCACTCTCCGGCAACGGGTTGGTGAATCCTAGTTTCAGGACGCTTATATCAAGGTCATATTCTGAAATAACATCCATTACAGAATTATACGCAGCTCCGGATGCAATTATCCCATATTCTCCGGTACCTTTCCTTATAATTCTATTCATAGGTGATATATCTGATTCTTTTTTCAATTCATGCTCTTTTTCAATAAGCTTCTCTTTGAGTGTGTATGAATTTGAGGGAAGGCAAACAAATTCATGGATGTCCCTGATAAATACGCCTGTATCCGGCTGGCCTTCCCTGATTTTACCCGGTGTCACAGCACCACGCATATGGCTTACTCTCGTAGTAGTTCTGAACAGTACAGGCAACTTAAACTTTTCAGATAGGTCGAAAGCAAGTACAAGAAAATCCTTTGCTTCCTGGGGATTTGAAGGTTCAATCATAGGCACATGTGCAAGGTCTGCGTAATGCCTGTTATCCTGTTCGCTCTGGGAGGAATACATAGAAGGGTCATCTGCTGACATTACTACCATGCCTGCCCTGACGCCCGTGTATGCAATGCTCATGAAAGGGTCAGATGCTACGTTTAAACCAACATGTTTCATAAATACCATTGACCTTTGCCCGGAAATAGATGCTGCAAATGCAGTCTCTATAGCAACCTTCTCATTAATAGAAAATTGAAATTTCATTCCAGATTTGCCTGCTATATGTGACAGTGTGTCTCCCACCTCACTGGACGGAGTGCCCGGATACGTTGTTGCAACTCTAACTCCAGCTTCTACAGCCCCTCTGGCTATAGCCTCATTGCTCAATAAAAAAAGTACCTCATTCTCAGAATTATCCACCATATTAGCATCAAATTTTACCATAACATTACCATCCTATAATGATACATAAACTGAGAATATATAACTATTTAGAATTATATAAATATATACATAAATTTTAAGTTTTATAATACTGTACAAAGATACCCGGGAAGAAGTGAATGCTTATTGGGAAACAGGAAATATACACAGGATATCTAATTGCAAGGTTAAAAGTTAAATATAAATATATACTAATGATGTATGGACACTACTAATGTACTTATTATTGGTGACGCCAACGCCGGAATAATAACGGCAAACAAGTTGAGAATGCATACAGGCAAAGATGTAAATATAACCATTATAGGCAATTCGGAAAAAACATATTTTAAACCTGAAGGTGTACTTATACCTTTCAACGGAATAGATTACAGGGATTCAATCAAGCCTACAGATTTTCTTATAAATTATGGCATTAAAAGAATAAAAGCCATGGCAACCAGGATAGATCCGGCAAACCGGTCTGTCGTGCTGGATAACGGGCAGAAACTTACATATGATTATCTTGTAATAGCTACAGGAGATCGACTTGTCCCGGAAGATGTTCCAGGCTACAACCCTGATGTATACCATTTTTATGATATTGAAAACGTCCTTAGATTAAAGAAAATGTTAAGGGGATTCAAGGGAGGAAAAATTGTTGTTGGGCCTGCAAGCACGCCCTTCCAATGTCCGGTAGCACCAGGTGAATTTATGTTCGGGCTTGACCTTCTCCTGAGAAATAAGGGCATAAGGGAAAATAGTGAATTGTCACTTATTGTGCCCATGAAAGATGTACTGCCATTTAAATCTGTATCAGACTTTGTAAGGAAAGGCTTTGAAGAATATAATATTAATTTTATACCTGATTTCAAAACAGAATATATTGAACCTGAGAAAAATTCTATTGTTTCTTCAAGTGGAGAATCGCTTCAATACGATAAACTGGTGCTCATACCACCGCACAGGGGGCAGAAATTCCTCTCAGATTCGGGCATGGCCGGAGATTCTGGATATGTCGATGTGGATAAATTTACACTGGAATATTCCGATTATGATAATGTTTTCGCCGTTGGCGATGCAGCCAATTTCCCCATGAAAGTTGGGGCACTTGGCCATTCAGAAGCCGCATATGTAGCGGAAAGGATAGCATCAGAATCAGATGGTGTTATCTCGGACACCAAATTCGATGGCTTCATGGGATGTTCCAGTATATATGCGGAACAGCGTGGTTTTACCCTCTCATTTGATTACAATTCAAAACCATCAGTGAATTTCGCTTCAGCGCCGGATTATTTTTTGAAATATATATCAGGAGATACATATTTTTCATCAATAATAAGGGGGATGATATAAATGGCAGGGATAGAAAAGAATGAAAGCAGCAATGTGGATATAGCAGATATTGAGAACGCCATAAAAGAAAATGCCGATGTTGTAATGGCATTTATGAAACTGCTTGAAAAGTTAAAGGGTGCTGGCATCGTGGATGCCCTTAACTCCATAAATGAAAATGTAATACCGGACAATCTTGATTTCTTCGCTAAAGCCTTTACTTCAAAAGATTCAATGGAAACCTTTGCAAGGTCAGGGAACACACTGTTTGCCCTTCTGTTCATGCTGTCAAATCGCAAAATGGCGGATGTTGTAAAGGCAATAGCATTCAATTCACAGGGAATCGCAGAATCCATGGAAGAGGGTGCTTCAAAGCCACAGACACTATCAGCACTCAAACTTCTGGCCATGTTAAAAGACCCGGAGGTATCATCCGGCATTAATGCAGTGATGAATGGTTTGAAGGTGCTTGGAAGTGTACTGCAAAAGTTAGACTGAACGGGCAACATCAAGCAATTCAAGGGCTCCAGACTCATCAAGTTTTGCATTCATATACTCTGTGCTTATCTTCTTTAGCCCTTCATTATATCCATTTATCATAACCGTTATCAATTTTGTTTCATTTTCTTTTCTGAAATAATCCTGCATGTTTACCTTGTCTTCCCCATCGGTGATTATTATTATTGTATTTGTTTCACTTCTAATTTTTGTATCCTGCAAATCTCTAAGAGCGGTCTTAAGTGCGCATTCTATGCATGTTCCTTTGTTTGATTCCACGGTAAGAATATTTTCCACAACGTCGAATGGGCTATTCAGCAGGTCATGCGGCTTGTTGTCAAAGAATCTGAAATAATACTTTCTACCCCTGCTTCTGGCTATCCTGAACAGTGCAAGGGCTACTGACCTTGACCACAGGGTTTTATCGCCCTCATACATGCTTCCACTCTTGTCAAGTAGTACGTAATATGATCCAGGGCTCATTAAGCGTTTTTCCTTTCCAGTAAACCCGTTTATAAGTTTGGAGTAAAAAATTTCATCAGGCATAGCAAGTTCCCTGGAAAGTACATTGGAAATGTGCCTTGTCTTATAATACCCTGCCAGTTCGCCGGTATTGGAAAAAGACCTCATTTTCTTAGTATAGCGGGGCATAATATCTATAAGCTTATTTGCCAGTGTGAGTATCTTATCTGCATTATCCACCTTCATTGCCTTATCCGTGAGGTCAATCAGGCTTTCAACCGACATGCCTTCCTTCTTGCCTATATTCCCTCCAGGGTTTTTGTCCTTAACTATTTTCTCTATTTCGTGTGCCATTTCCACTTTCTTTGATGCACCTTCCATTGATTTTTCAATAGTTTTCTGATCCGGTGCATTGCTTGAATTTCCATTTCTTGGCTGATTTTTTTTGGCATTTTCATTCAGTGCCTTCATGAAGTTTATGCTGTATAGCATGGAAAGCCTGTCATTCAACTGTGTGTATGCCCTTTCCTGCTTAAAGTCCTTTGTTTCAGTAATATACTCCATTCTGAGCCTGACACTTTCCATAAACTCATTCTTATTTTTTTCACTCCTGACTGTAGCCAGGCCAGAATAAAAAAGGAAATACAGGTCAGATGCAGCCGTTTTTATATTGTCTGCTGAGTTTTTATCAAGGTCAATATTAACACGCCTCACCAACCTTTCCTTTGTTATCTTATAGACAGTGCTGGATTGTGGTATTCCATCTATATTGCTTCTGGAGTTCTCCGGCATATAAATCACCTCCCTTTGAGTTTTTCATACCTTGAACCCGCAAATTCCAGGGATGTATTAATTCTATTAACTATATCCTTGTGGTAAGGTGAATTGTCACTTCCAAGTTCAAATTTCATTCTCTCAAGTTTTTTAATGTATATCTCAAGGAGGCTAAGCTGGTCAAGTACAACATTGTACGGCGAGTTTCTGTTTATGGCATTTTCAGTGGACTGGATAAGTGATTTTGTTTCCTCCATGGTGGTTTCAGCTTTCTGTACAATATCGGATTTGTTTTCCAGTTTGGAATCAATAATGGCTGCCTCAATTTTCGGGATGTAATCCTCTGAATCTGCACTGTAACGCATGGCCATTGCAACATCGTTCCCAGTAATCGTTTTCGAATCCATAAGCATACTGAATGCTGCAGCTATTTTTAGAAGTTTTATCTTTCTCCTGTCACTGAGTATCACATCGTTTTCCTCCAGCTGGAATATGGCTTCCATGTAGCGGTCGATTACATCATTATCGGTGCTCCTCAGCGTATCCATCCTTCTAACTGCTTCGGATTGAAGCATTACAACCTCGCCCGTATCCAGCAAAGGCTTTTCCATTGTTTTTCCGGATTCCATGCTTATACCTTTGTCCAGAAGGTCTTTGAGTATAGTGCGTTCAACATACCTATGGAAGATCTTTATCGGATACCTGTCATAAAGTGCCATATCCTCCTCATCATCCGATATTTCATTGCTCGCAGAATAGATGCCAAGGAGGTCAAGGTTAATCATAGTACCACCATTGGGCAACCTGCGATTGAGCATTATGTCAAGAAGCGTATTTCTTATTGCCGAGCTTGATTTGAATATTTCATCCAGAAATACTATATTTGCATCAGGGAGCTTTCCCTTTGTTATGTTCCTGTATTCACCATTTTTCAATGCCGTTATGTCTATAGGCCCAAGCAACTCCTCAGGTTCCGTAAACTTTGTCAATAAATAATAAAAGTAACGGGCATTGATCAGTTTGCTCATTGTATCAATTATAGAAGTTTTTGCCGTACCTGGCGGTCCAACAAGGAGGGTAGGTTCACCTGAGATAAGCCCTGCAAGTACACCGTTTATCACATCCTCCCTTCCCACGAATGTATCTGTAAGATAATTTTTAACTTCAAAGATTTTGTTGATGTTCTTCATGGCTATAACAAATTAAAACGATGTTTTATAAAGTTTTCCTAGCATTTCAGTATTATTGTTTTTTAGTGTCATCCTTGTGGGTATTATCATTATCTGCCTTCAACTTATTATATATCCTTTCAAATGAAAGGTTAGTGTCATTTATAACCTTATCCACTTCTTTTCCCGCAATTTTTACCTTTGCAAGGTATACATTTGTTGAGGCGCCACGTGTTAACAATATAACTTCAGAATTCGGTATCTGTTTAATTGCTTCATCTATTAATTTTTCAGAAGGTACATCAGAGTTCAGTGTAACAGTTAGTGGATATACATTTTCAGGGCTTTCCCACATTGCATTCGGACCGAGGACATTGAATTTTGATTTTATATTCCAGTATGCTGAATCCAGTGCATTGTTTGCCCTTGCTATTTTTTCATTGAGTTCTGTAACCTCATTAAATACAATTAAAGCTTCAAAGGTATTGCTCACACCATTTTTCGTTGAAAGGAAGAATTTGATATCGCTAAAATCATTGTTTTCTTTTATCTGGCTGAGTATTTGATCTGCTGGAACATCAGCCTGTACTGTTATATTCAATGGATAGGTATAGCTTCCATTTTTCGTGCGGAATTCTGTGATTACACTGTTGCCAAGTATCTCTGAATTGGGCAGGTAAATTATATTATTATCCTTTGTAAGCATCTGTGAAAATAGTGTTTTAACATCAATTATTTTTCCGGTGGTTTCTATGCTCCATACCCATGAATTTACAGATATAACTTCACCGTATTTTATCGTGTTTGTAGATGTGGCGAATATGCTTGATAATAGATTGGAAGCAACCGTCTGTACCGCAAGCCCAAGGACAACACCGCCAATAGCACTACCGGCCAGTATGCCTGTTACACTTATATGAAAAGCACTCATTACAAGTGCCAGTATAATAATATAAAATACTATTCTTATAATCAATGATACCCCGTATAATGACCTGTTTGTCTTTATCAAAGCTTCTTTCAGGTATTTCAGGAAAGACCCCACTACCAGAAATCCTATTATAAGTATTATAACTGCATGTACAGCTTCAACGATAAATGGTTGATAACTTTTATACTGTGGCAGAAATTTGTTAATTACTATATCAATAGCAAAACCTGCGAGAAGGGCAAGTACTATTCCTATTATTACTTCCACAACTATTTTCAGTACCTCATTCCGCATTTTACCTAGTTTATGTTTGTCTATTGCCATTATATATCATCCATACCTATTCTGCTGAATCCTGTATAGGGTACAAGTACATCCGGAACCTTAATATAATCATCTTCCTGGAAATTTTCCATTATTGCCACAAGTACCCTTTCAGTTGCTATTGCTGTGCTATTTAATGTATGGGCAAATTTATTTCCGTCCTTTGCCCTGTAACGGATATTTAAAGACCTCGCCTGGTAATCCGTGTCATTTGAAGCCGATACCACCTCCCTGAATTTTCCCTGTGAAGGGTACCATACCTCTATGTCATACTTTTTTGCAGCCAAACTCCCGAGGTCGCCGGAGCATATGTTTACTATCCTATATGGCAAGCCAAGACTTTTGTATATATCTTCAGAATTCTTTACAAGCTCATCAAAAAAGTCCCATGACTCTTCCGGGCGGCAATAGATAAACTGTTCTATCTTGTTGAACTGGTGTACCCTGAATATTCCCTTTGTGTCACGCCCATGGGCTCCTGCCTCCCTTCTGAAGCATGGAGAAACGCCGCTTACCCTCAGTGGCAACTCTGATTCTTCCAGTATCTCTCCTGATAGCATGGAAGCAAGAGGGTGTTCAGCAGTGGCTATAAGGTAAAGGTCATCGCCTTCTATTTTATACAGGGACTCCTTAAATGTTTCTATGTCTGTGGCCCCGGACATGGATGCGTAATTAATCATAAAAGGTGGCTCCATAACGGTAAAATTTCTCTGTGACAGGAAATCTACTCCATAATTTATGAGTGCCAGTTCAAGCTTAAACAATCTATTTTTTAGAAAATAAAATCTGGAGCCGGCAATTTTGCCTGCCCTTTCGATATCTGCCAGATTATATTTTTCCATTAATGTTTGATGGTCAACCGGCTTTTTATCAATTACCGTATAATCCTTTGAATTGCCGCTGCCTTCCCTGAAATTTTCGATATCATCTTTAAAAACCCTTGCATTTCCGACATATCTGACAAGCTTGCTATTTTCATCTCCCTTGCATATTGGAACATCTTCCGCAAGCAGGTTGGGTATTAACCTTGCTAATTCATTTCTCTTTGATTCTATATCATTCTGCTCCTCTTCCAGGAGGCTAATTTTTTTGTTTATCTTCTCAACTTCTAATTTTAGGTTGTCAATATTTTCCCCTTTTTTAACAAGTGAAGAAATATCAGCGGTGATAATATTCTTGTCATGCTTATAAGTATTTAATATCTTAAGGTTCTCCCTCCATTTTAAATCAAGTGAGAAAAATTCATCCAGTATATTCAGATCAAAGCCCCTGGCCCTGCATGAATTGTAAAATCTTTCCTTATCTGACCTTAGAAGTTTTATATCTATCATAATTTAACCTTTTATAATTGATATAAATATAGTATATGTTTTTTATGCTATAATTAATTAATTTTTCTTGCAAACGCCTCTAAAAATTCTCTTTCATTATCATTTATCGTTGCCGGTATTATTATTGAAGCCGGAGAGCCCGGTGGATTGTATTCCATTACTTTATCCAGATTTCCATAAATTATGCTCTCATTTTCTGATCCTATGGCGATACCTGCTATTACTATCCTTTCCGGTTCTATCAGTCCTTTTTTCCGGCTATCTTCCATTCTTTTAAGAATTCCCAGTGCATCCTGTATACCCATAGTTTTTCCATCCTTTAAATCCAGCAATAGCAATGTATGCATATTATTTGAGTAATTAATATATATTCTATCATAAACGCTCACAGGGAAAAAATTTTCGTAAATAAAGGGCATGGATACAATGTTCCCGAATTTGTAATTAAAAAGCCCGGTTTTAGAAATAAATGCTGTAATTATGGATGCATTTTCAAATATTCTTACCTCAACACCTGCCTTCTGCGCCTCCATCCTCAGCTCATTGTGGGTGGTAGCTGATAATGCGTCTCCTGTGACAAGGAGGGTAACAATTTTATTTTTTGCTTCATTGATTATTTCGCTGTCTGTTTCAATCAGATTTCTGTCTGCCAGCCTTATCATTCCTCCGGTTAATGATGACAGGGAATCAACTGTATTGCCGGGGGATATTGATGTATATATTTCGAAATATACGAGATCTGATTCCTTCAAGGCATCTGCTTCTTCCAGTGTAAGGCTTTTTGTTCCCCGTAATCCCAGGCCCATAATATTAAGCATTTTTAAATCAAATCCTCTTCCAGGCGTATAACTTCATTGAGTTTCGCTAATCTTTCACCACCTATTGTTCCTGTCTTTATAAATTTTGAATTAAAAGCCACTGCCAGGTGTGCTATGAAATCATCGGTAGTTTCTCCACTTCTATGTGAAACAACGGTATCCATTGAATTTTTAGTCGCGAGCTTAACAGATTTTACAGTGTCGGAAAGTGTTCCTATCTGGTTTACTTTTATAAGTACTGCATTGGTAGATTTCATATCTATGCCTTTCTGTATTCTGGCGGAATTTGTTGTGTAAAGGTCATCTCCTACTATCAAACTATCTTCTCCAATTTTCTTTGTAATTTCTGCAAAACCTTCAAAATCATTATCGTATAATGGATCTTCTATAAAGTAAAATCCATGTTCTTTATTTAATGAGACTGCATAATCGATCTGCTCATCCTGTGTTTTCTTTGATGTTTTATAATCATATTTGCCATTATTATAGAATGAATCTGCGGCAAAATCTACTCCGAGATAAATTTTAACTTTGTTTTCAGATGATATTTCGCCTGCAGCTTCTTTCATTATTTCTATTGCTTCCTCATCAGAAACATCCGCTGTCCATGCTTTCTCATCCCCGAGACCAACGCTCTGGCCCTTTAGCTTCTCTGATAATTTCTCACCAACTCTCCTGTGTACCAGAATGTTATAATATACGGAATCATAAAATGTTTTTCCCTGCGAAGAGACAAGAAATTCCTGTATTGTAGTTCCATTCTTTGAGTGTTTTCCGCCACCTATTATATTTCCCATAGGACGCGGTATCTGTGGATGCAGGCCTCCAACATATCTGTATAAGGGTATCTCAAGATAGTTTGATACTGCCTTTGCATTTGCTATCGAAAGGGCAGTAGCAAGATTTCCTCCCATTTCAGAGAAGTTATCCGTTCCATCCAGTTCGTGCAATAATGTGTCAAATCCACTCTGATTCAGTGCATTGAAACCTTTTAATGCATTTCTTACGTGCTTATTATAGAAATCCACACTGTTGTCAATATTATTTTTGGGATACGCAATTACTTCTGTTTTTCCCGTGCTCGCACCTGCAGGTGCTGAACTTGTGCCGGTTGCATAATTTAAAATAATTGTTGCCTCAATAGCCGGGTTTCCCCTTGAATCAAATATTTTTGTGATTCTTGAATCTGTTATTTCTATACTCTCTACCATATATGTATAACCATATAGAAAATAAATATTTATTGGTTATAAATAAAATATTGACCTGTGTTAAACTAATAATGCGCAGAGTCCCCCATTTAATAGCATCTTTTATTGCATGGAGTTAGAACAAGGGTTTTTACTGGATTCATGCAAAATATTAAATTTATAATTCCGTTCACCACATATGGTTAAATATGAAATAAGGGGCGGAGATGTACAGTATCTTCATGCAACGCTTGAAGCTGGAGAATCTGCATATATCGAACCGGGACATTTGATATATAAAACTCCCGGTGCCCGGCTGGATACCGGTACCGGTGGCTTAAGGGGGGCATTTTCCCACATGCTTGCAGGTTCAGCTGTTTTCCTTTTAAAGGTTGATGGCCCTGGCAATTTTGGGTCCGCAGGCTTTCTACCCGGTAAAGTTTTTGAAATAAAGCTGAATAACAATTCAATTTTCGCTGAATTCAATGCTTTTCTATGTATGGATTCCACAATTAAGTATTCAACAAAATTTGCCGGATTCTGGCAGGCAATATTTGGCGGCGAGGGCATATTCCTGGAAGAATTCTCAGGCACAGGCTCTGTAATGCTTCATGGGCATGGGCAGGTAATAGAATATGAATTAAAAGACGGTGAAGAGATACAGGCAGAACTCAGCCATGTACTGGCATTTGAGTCATCTGTTTCCTATAACGTCTCCAGAATTGGCGGTATTAAAACTATGGTTCTAGGCGGCATGGAGGGTGAGGGATTTTTCTTCGCCAATATGCGTGGTCCGGGCAAAGTATGGTTGCATTCGATCTCCCTTCTGGAACTGTCCGCAAAATTAGCCAGAAGATAAATACTTTTTTTAAAATAATTTTTTTATTTTGTTATATAAATTAGTTAGTTAAACCAGCATAAGAAAGTTTAATTATTAAGATTAGATAATGATTACGTGGACTCTAATAATGATGACGTTGAAGAATGGATATCTAAACAGGGCATCAAAACTACCAAGGAGATTGAGGTGCCCAAGCTTCTGTTTAATCAGGTGATTGGACAGGAGCATGCCGGGGAAGTCATACAAAAAGCAGCCATGCAAAAAAGGCATGTCCTTCTTATCGGTGAACCGGGCACAGGAAAATCTATGTTAGCCCAGTCTATGGTAGATTTCCTCCCCAAAGAGGATTTAGAGGATGTATTATGTTTTCCAAATCCAGAAGATTCCAATAAGCCCAAGATTAAAACTTTCCCTGCAGGCAAGGGAAAAGAAATACTCAGGCAATACCAGATAAAAGCAGAAAGGGAGAAAAAGGATAGATCAAAAAGCCTTCTTTTCATAGTTTTATCAATCATACTTTTAGGTGCAATACTTGCTATTTATCTCTGGGTGAGTGGCAATACTGCCGTTGCAATAGAAGTAATGTTTCTTGCTGTTATAGGTGCAGCATTCCTTTACATAATAATGGCCATGAATCCTGCGGCGAGGATGGAACGGGCAATGGTTCCAAAGCTGCTGGTAGGTCATAACCCTAATGATAAACCACCATTTATAGACTCTACTGGAGCACATTCCGGGGCACTTTTAGGTGATGTCAGGCATGATCCGTTCCAATCCGGCGGACTTGAGACCCCTGCTCATGAAAGAGTTGAAGCGGGCAACATGCAAAAAGCTGACAAAGGTGTCCTTTTCATTGATGAAATTAACCTGTTAAGGCCAGAAGACCAGCAGGCATTGCTTACTGCAATGCAGGAAAAGCACTTTTCCATATCAGGGCAGAGCGAGAGGAGTGCAGGAGCAATGGTTCAAACAGAACCGGTTCCATGCGACTTTGTCCTTGTAGCTGCGGGCAATCTTGATGCAATAAGAAATATGCATCCTGCACTGAGATCCAGGATAAGAGGGTATGGATATGAAGTTTATATGAACGATACCATGGAAGACAGCGACGATAACAGAAAGAAAATAGTTCAATTCATAGCACAGGAAATCGCAAAGGATAAGAAAATTCCGCCCTTCGATGATGGTGCAATTATCGAAATATTAAAGGAAGCACAGAAACGTGGCGGAAGAAAAGGAAGGCTCACATTAAGATTAAGGGAACTTGGCGGGCTTGTGAGAGTAGCAGGAGATATAGCTGTAACAAACAAGCAGCCAATTGTCACAGCAGATGATGTGAATCAGGCTAGAAACCTTAGCAAACCAGTTGAACAGCAGATAGCAGATAGGGCCATAGAAGTCAAGAAACTCTATAAAATGTTCACAGGAAATGGAAGCGCCATAGGGAAAGTAAACGGGCTTGCTGTTATGGGTTCTTCTGATATGTCCGATTTCACCGGAGTTGTGATGCCAATTGTTGCAGAAGTTACACAGGCACAGCATCCTCATAATGGAGGAGTATACGCAACAGGCAAACTGGGTGAAATTGCCAAGGAAGCAGTTCAAAATGTTTCTGCAGTAATTAAAAAATTGAGTGGCAAAAATGTATCTGATGTTGATATACATATACAGTTTATAGGAACCTATGAAGGTGTAGAAGGGGATTCAGCAAGTGTGTCAATAGCAACAGCGGTTATATCATCACTTGAATCCATTCCCATAGACCAGACAGTTGCTATGACCGGTTCTCTCAGTGTTCGCGGTGATGTACTCCCCGTAGGTGGAGTTACTGCAAAGGTTGAGGCTGCAATTGACACAGGGCTAGCCAAGGTTATAGTTCCTGCAAGCAACTTTAATGACATTATACTGGATGAGGCACATAAGGGTAAAATACAGATAATAGGTGCATCCAGAATAGAAGAAGTACTGGAAAACGCACTGATAATGGGTCCGGAAAAAGATAAGTTCCTCCAGAAAATAAAGGATATCGTAAACCCTGCCACAGATATCAAAAAACCCGCCCAGAGAAGGGGCACACATGTTGCATGATTTACAGTATTTTATTTTAAAATATTATAACAATAAAATTTTTGATTATTTGAAAACCAGAACCAGCCTTATTCAACTTATTGATGGCAATTCAATATCTTCAGAGTTGGAATTAAGTGAAGCAATCAGGAAAACAGATCGTTATCTGGAACACAATGGAAAGATCCATTTTCCAGGTACTGTCCTTTTAATGTATCTTGCACATACAAATCAGATCAATGTTGCCATAAACAGGTGCGGCATTAATCCAGATACGCAATCCGGTGTTGTTGTTTACTCAAACAGGGAAGACCTGGATTTTTTAATAGAAGGAGGATATATAAAATTAACAGAAAGATTCATTCCATACGACCTCCCCAGAAAGGATTTCGAGGTTTTTTCCAGCATGGCCCGGCTTGAAACTATGATTTAATGGTTTTAAATAGTTTCAATATATCCTGGAAATTAAGGTTAAATTCATTTATATTATTTTCAATAGCTTTTGAGGCCGTTATATTTCCAATACTTACAGAATCTTTTAATGTATACCCATTTGAAAGTGCTGTAAATAGGCCGGCCCTGAACGAATCACCCGCACCAATAGTGTCTGCAATGCGATCCGGTTTTATTCCAGGCATCAGAGTAGATTCTCCATTTTCAATCAAAGTTGCACCTTTTTCACCTTCCGTTATAATTATATTATTTACTGTTTTATATACGGCTGCACTATCTGTATTCAGCAATTCAAGGAGGTGGTAAAACTCCTTTCTGTTCATGATAATCATATTGCTGTGGTTAACCATATACTCTGCACTTTCCTTATTGTAAGTATACCATATTTCCTGTCCCGGGTCAAATACTACTTTAGCTTTCTTCTCCCTATCCAGAATTTTCATATACTCTTTTACCGGTCCTGTACCGATGTTTAAGAATGTATAATTTCCATATTCAAAATGTTTTGAAGCTTCCCAATTATTCATCGGGCCCTGAAACATATATGCAATCTGTTCCCTTCCATCAGAGGGCAGGTAACAAATAGGCCCATTTTCTTCTTTCATAATATCAACATGTTCTGTATTAATTCCTACTTTTTTCAGATTTGCAATGTATTTTTCATGGGATATTTCACCAACAGCAGAATACAGATCAAATTTCAGTCCCAGTGCATTTGCAACGTATGCAAAATTCCCTGCAGTACCTGCAAATTTCTCTCTAAGGGCCTTTACACCGGTAGCCTGGCCTGGAGACGGTAGAGATGGCACAGATAGGGTTACATCTATATTTAAGTGGCCAAAGAAAGCCAAAAACTTCATAGCTAGCGATTGTAATTAAATATTTAACAAATTTGACCGGGAAAAGGAATATTTCCTATCAACTGGAGCCGGCATCTATATTTCCCACAGCAATTTATTTTATATTGCTTAATTATTATCACATAGAAATAATATATAATACATTACATACTTTCACTATTTCAAAACATTTATATTGGTAAATTAACTCATTATATATATTGAATCATAAAGTTATAATTGCCGTTGCAGTTAGTGCAATTCTTATTGCAATGGTCTTTGCAGGTGCAAATATTCCCTATCCGGGTTACAATCCAACCGATCATCTCATATCTGGAAAACACCCTATTTCCAATGTATCAGAGGTACCCAAGAATTTTACTTTATCTGGAAACGTATCTAATTCTAATAATAATTTGCCACTTTCCGGAACTATAACAGTAAGCAATTCCACAATGTCCAGAACATTTAATACCAGCAGCAATGGAAGCTATAATATCACTCTCCCGCAAGGGAATTATAGTATATCGTCTTCAATACCTGGATTTCAAAATTATTCATCCACAATCAATCTGGATAGCAATAAAACGCAGAATATATCAACGCCTCCTGCTACTACCATAGGAAATGGAATTAATCAGGTTCCAGGTTCTACCAATGTGTCAACACTGGTTCCATATCTCAATAATAGTATTATGTCTGGAGGGCTTAATACTGACAATATAACCGGAACATTTGATAAAAATATCACAATAGATCTGGGCAAGAAATTAAACAATACACAATTTGTTGTATTGATGAAGTTAGACGGTGCAGTATATAGCTATAATTGGGTGACAAACGGAAGCGGGATGGCGAAATTATTCCTTAAATATTCCGGAAATTATACAATGTCCGCATATACACTGTATTATAATTCTAGTGTAATTCATTACAATACTGCAAATAATGATACTGCCAGATTCAATATGACAGAGCGTATAACATTCATTTCCTCTGTTATTCTTCAAAGTGCAGTCCCATTACATGATAATTCATCAGTTGCAAACTCAACACTCACAGTCAAAGGGGGAGTTTTCTCTGTACCTTCCTTATCCGTTAACAGTAATTTAACAGGGACTTACTATAAATATGAGGTACCCGTTGGTTTCTATAATTTTGCTTACAGTAATGCCCATTACGTTTCAAAAAATTTTGGCGTTGATGTAACAGGAAACAGTACAGTAAATAAAACAATTGACCCTTATTTAATATCCATAAATATAAGGAATAATACCGGGAATACATTTAATTATACACTTGGTAGCACATTTTATAGTGGTAATGGCATACACATGGCTACTTCAGGCATAACCACCCTATTAGTGTTCCATGACGGTAAAATAGTATACGACAATACAATACTCCTAACCAGTGCAAATCCATACTACCAGCTTAACCTTACTATTAGCAACAAAAATCTTACATTTAACGGCATTGAAACGGATTCGACAAATCTTTCCATTGTATATTCAGGCAATGTAACTTCTAACTTTTATATTGCATCCCTCGAATTTGAAAACTTTAGCACATCTGCCACTAACGGAATGATAATTATTTCCGGTGCTGCGAGTGGAAGCTACCCCCTAGACAGTGGATTATATACATACAATATGTCACAATCCCTTCCAACATCAGCGGGCAACCTCACAATAAAACTCGTTTATGATAATGATTCTAAGGTAAGCACAGATGGGCGTATGACTGTAGAGGTATATGGTTATAATATATCCACACTAGGAAATTATATTACGGAGTGATTTTTATTGCTATTCAAAAAGAATGTACAGAAAACAGAGAAAATTGAAGAGAAGACTAAAACTGTGTTGAAAATAAAAACAGTTGACGATATACCTGTAATAAAGGAAATGAGGAAGAAGATAGGGAATGGGGAACGAAAGGAAGCAATAATATACGGGTACACAAACCTGAAAAATGATTATACCAGATTTTACGGTTGCCAGAAATATTCATCAAACCGGGATTTTATCCTCTCAGAAATAAGCCATTTTGATATAGTTCCGGATCGTACTGAATTCAGTACGGATAATTTTACCATCAAAAATTTAATAGAAAATTCAATATACAATAAAGAGGAAACAGATGCTACTCCAGATAATGCTGGTAAAACGGATAGCGTGGAAAAGAATACCCGTTTTTTTGCAATAAAAAAAATAGCATTGTTTTATTTTAACTACTATGAAATTGCCCGTTTTGGTGATTATAACTGGGATGCGCTGGATGAAAAGGAGATAATAGACCCGGTCAAAGACGCATATAATTATATGGATATAATGAAATTGTTTTACGGTGGTGAACCTCATGGGGATTAATATAATTGGTCTTTTTCTTGATTACCGTACCAGCTTCAAATTTTTCTATCCTGTGGTTGTTCTACTTTTCCTTACCCTGGTTGTGACATTTCATTCCAGGAAATATAAAAATAAGGAAATGGACGAAATTATCCGTGATGCAAACCTGAAAATTGAAGATACACATTTCCTGAAAGAACTCAAACTCATAAAATCAGGGGATTTCTCTTCTTACCTGATGGAAATAGATAATGATATGTCCCATGTAACGCTTCTATTAAAGCACTATAAACTTATGGTGAGAAAATATCATAAATATAACGCCAAAAGCAAAAACTCTTCTAGGATTATGAGAAAACATGCTGCTAAAATGAAGGATGCATATCTTCAGTATATTTTAGATGACTATGAATCGATTAAGAAAATAAAAATGAATATGATAAATACGGAGGTGTACGATGAATGGAAGAAACAGAAAATATAAGGGATACAATAATTGATATGGAAACATCCATAGGAAATACGGTAATAGGTTCTTCGAGAATAGTCCGCTTTATGCTTATTTCTCTATTTACAAATAACCACATACTTATGGAAAGTGTTCCGGGGCTTGCCAAAACAATGCTTGCATCAGAATTCTCCAAGCATCTTGGCTTGCAATTCAAGAGAATACAGTTTACCCCTGATATGCTCCCCTCAGACGTAACAGGGAATATGGTTTTTAACCCCGAAACAAGGAAAATGGAATTCAGGGAAGGCCCTGTATTTTCAAACATTGTCCTGGCAGATGAAATAAACAGGACACCACCAAAGGTCCAATCTGCCCTGCTTGAAGCCATGGAAGAAAAGCAGGTATCAGTATACGGGCTCACAACAAAACTACCATCACCATTTCTTGTAATTGCAACCCAGAACCCCATAGAGCAGGAAGGCACATTTCCCCTTGCAGAAGCCTTGATGGACAGATTCCTGTTCAGGTACTATATTGATTACCCTGATAGGGAAGACGAGATAAAAATTTTAAAATCTATTTACAGAAACGCAGCTAAAAAATATAATACCCTGGATTCAGCCACTATACTGCATTACCGGAATTTAGTAAACGAAGTTTATGTTAATGAAGAAATAATAGAATACATTATAAATATAATCAGGAAGAGCAGGGAATCAGATATGGTATACCTGGGTGCCAGTACACGTACTGCAGTGAAATACCTTAATGCTGCAAGGGCAAATGCTATGCTAAGCGGGAGGAAATACGTTATTCCTGAGGACGTAATCTTTATTGCTCGGGAAATCCTAAACCATCGCCTTATTATGCGCCCTGAGGCACTTATAGATTCAGAGGCAGATTACAGAAAAATTATATACAATGTCATAGATTCAATAATAAATTCTGTAGAGGCACCCCAATGATCCGGAAGGCAGGTTATGCTATACTGGCTGTATTGACATACGGAATACTTGAATCAGTTCTGTTAGGATATAAATATTACATTATATTTACGATTCTTACATTCTTCATGGTTGCATTTGATGTTGTATATTTTAATATATCAGGTTCGAAGGCGATAAATCATATTTCGGTTACAAGAAGGTATGATACAATTAAATTCAGAAAAAACAGGAAATTTCAGATAACCCTGCTTTTTGAAAATAAAAATCCATTTCCAGTCTCAGTGCATTTTTTTGATGAAGCCATAGATGTGCTGGAGATTTCCGGAAAAACAGGTGGAAATATAACCATTCCTGAAAATGGGTCATACGAAACATCTTATTCAACAATTCCGCGTTATATAGGAAAATATAAACTGGGAAATATAACAATCAGCATCTCAGACCTGTTTCATATTGCTTCAGTTAATAAGACAATAGCCATGGATATGGCGATTCGCATATCACCTTCTACACGTGACATAAAATCTATCCGGAGTGAAATGATAAGCAGTTTTATTTATACCCAGGGCAACCATTATTCCCACCATGTTGGCCAGGGGTACAATCTATACGGTGTAAGGCCCTATACATTTGAAGACGATCCCCGGTTTATTGTATGGAGCAGATACAGTGAAGGCAATGAGGATAGCATAATGGTAAAAGAAATGGAGGAAGAGCGTGAAATTACAACAATTTTTATCATAGACTACAGCATAGCCATGAATTACGGCGATATAGACAGGGTTTACGACAGTTCTATAGTAGATATTATTAATTCAGCCCATTTTATGGCAAAAAACCGTGACAATGTAGGATTTTTACTATATTCAAGCAAAATTAATGTATATATCCCGCCTGGCAAGAGTGGCGAGAGTATAAGCAGATTGGAAAAATCAGTTTCCAGTATTCTTCCAGATGGGGAATTTAGAATTGGGGATGCCCTAAAAGAACTCCAGCTAAAGCAAAAAAAGCATTTTCTAACATTTATTATAACCGCATCCAGATCATACATACCGCGAAAATTTTTAAATTATAGCTCAACAAGCATATTCCTTATAGACAGTGAATCATACTATGAATATTCGCCAACCGGGAAATTCGACGGGCTTCTCATACAGAATATGCGGAAAAAAGATCTGGAAAACCTGTCACGAAACGTTAAGGAGATCAGGGATTATGGCATTAGATGCACATATGTGAACAGGAAAAATATGCTTTCAAAAATTATGGTAGAATATAATTACAGGAGGAGCATGAATGCAGGTGCGTGATAACATAAATAAATATTTAATTCCTGTACTGGCAGCTATTATATTTATTCCTGACTTTATAATGTTTTACGCACTGGGAAATGTGATTTATAATTCAACGGTTTTCTACTTTGTTATTTTATTCACAGTTGAAATGATACTTTCAAAATTTATTAAACTCTATGGTTTCCTGATCTTCCTTTTTACCCTCATGGCTGTGTTATTGTTGTATATCAAAACACTTTATTATTATACACATATTGTAAAAAGGTATTTTTATTATCTGCCCAACATGCCTGTTACCACCAGGTTGATTTATACCTTTGTGGTTATACTTATTATTGGCATACTGATGGAGGGGTTATTTGCCAGAAAATTCTGGCATCTAATTTCATCATATATTGTTGTATCCGGTACCATGCTCATGCAAATGGCAACACTGGCATATATGCATGCTGGTGGAATAAATATTAATTATAATTCATACATGACTGGCCTTTACAGTGTATCTGTATTAGAATACAAATCTGTTCTCTCACTATTCCTTCACGGGTACCAGACCTACCTGCCCCTGTACAAACTTGTGCTTCCCATGGCATTTCCTCTTGCAATAGGATATATGGTATCTGTAATCGGAACAATACTGTGGTTATATTCTATAGACAGCAGTAAAACAGACAATGTTTTTGGATACTTCTCAATAGTTATCGGGCTTGCAATCGGTTATCTGTTCTTTCTCATGATCCACTATGTTACCCCTGTTAAGTTTGAATTTTTATCAATAGCCATAGCCGTTGTATCTGTTTACCTTATTATTTCATACAGCAATAGTAAAAGCAAGGATATAACGGTCAAAGCTGATATAGATTATGAAAAGTAAATTGCTGATTAAGCCATATAAACTATCCCTATTTTATAACAAAAAAACGGTATCTTTATGTAGTTAATTGGCATTATTATATAAATTTGCATTAATAAAAAGCATTATGAAGCTATCCAGCCAAAATCTGATGTAGTCCCATCAGTATTGCTGAAAGGTGGCTGCATATGAAATGCAAACTATATCAGTGGCTTGTCCTCTATTTCCCATCCATACAATCCATTGTAAAGATTATATACATTTGTTATGCCATTTTCCTCAAGAAACTTTCCGGTATAGTAACTTCTATGACCGGAGCTGCATACCAGCACTATTTTTTTATCCCTGTACTTTTCTACCAGAGATATATTATTAAAAATATCGTACATAGGAATTGGCACAGAATTTTCTATATGGCCGGATTCATATTCAAATTGTTCCCTTACATCTATTATCACGCATTCATTCTTTTCTGCCATTTCCGATACTTCATCAGCATCTATGTTGAGAACCATAAAACACAAATATAAAATTATTATTTAATTTTTAAAACGCTTTGAATGCTACATATTTTAAATAAACATAAGAATTACCAATAATAACAATAAATGGGGTTGCCTGACAACACTATGAGACTCTAAAATATATTCAGTCTTTCTGATTCCGGTAAGCAGATGAATATTCAAGAATGGCTATTATAAATTCGGCATTGCTCCATACCAGCGGAGAAACAGAATGTGGTTCTCCTGTGTAGGGGTTGATCTGTTCTGAAAAAATTCCAGATTTTTGCCTGTGGGATTTTACCCATTCTATAAGGGACCATGATTTTTCTAAATTTCCTATTCTAATATAGTAACGAGCCATCCAGAGTGTTGTAATTATCCAGGGATTTCCAGTTATGTTGCTATCTTCCCTTATCCGCATATAATTGTCATTTTCATATCTCGCTATGCCTCCGCTTCCATTTACCCACAATTTTTCCATAATCGCTTCCATTGTTGAAAGCACCCTCGAATCCGTTGGGTTTTTCATTCCGAATATGGCAATTGATGATAATGCGCTATCCACCGTGAAATCCAGTTTTCCATTGATAATGGCACGGGCATACCTTCTATATTCATCCGAATAAAATTTCTGATCAAAGGCATTTACCATTCTATCTGCAGCATCTGAATACTTTCTCGAAAGTGCCTGGTCGCCAAAAACCCCCGCGAAATTGGATGCGGCTTTAAGTGCAGCAAAGGTGGTAGATACAGTATATGCATGTATCCCGTATCTTTCTTCCCAGAGGTCAAACGATTCCCTGGGCAGGCCGTCAGCGTCTACAAACCCTGTCATAAATTCAGCGGCCCTAATCACAATACTTTCGTAAAAAGGCGCAGTAAACCCTATATCATTATATTTTTTGAAATATTCCCACAGGACATATATAAGTAGTGCGGTTTCATCCTCCTGGATCGGATATATCTCTTTGCCATTCATTATATGGGGAAGCCAGCTACTGGCAGGGCTCCCATCCATATTGTACTTATGGTACATATAGCCTTTTCCGGACATCAATGATGTTGACATTGAAAAGAATTTCCTTCCCGATTCAGTATGTCCGGCTATACTGAGTGCATAAGCCGCTATGGATGCATCCCTCGGCCACATGTAATAATAGCCATCGTGGCTTATCTTTAGAATATCACTATCGCAGGAAGCAGCTATTGCTCCAATGGAATTGGAATGGCTTTTCACTATAAAGAGCGATCTACGGAAAATGGCATTTGTCTCAGAATCCAGGCCTGGCAACACTTTGGATGACCATAGCTCCCAGTAATTTGTGGTTCTCCTGTTAAGTTTTTCCATATACTCAAGATTTATATCCATGCTGATTTCTTCTATATCTTCATAGTTTTCCCCAGCTATAATATAATAATAGAGGTAAAATTTACTTTCTGCTTCTATATCAAAGGAATGCCGTAAAACAGAATCTACAGATCCTATGGAGACCGGATTCATTGAAAGCTCATTATCCTCAGCATCTTTCCATGTGCCCTTAAGGTTGCCTACATCCTTGACACCGGTAGCATACTGGTCTATGGATTTTCCGTTCTGGTCTATTGTTGACGCCATAAAGTACCGTTTTTCCTTATAATGTAAAATTCCGTTAAATTCTGGATAAAAGGCTGCTGTGTCTCCTATATCATTCCCGTAAATGTAAAAATTCTGGTGGAAAAATAATTTTACATTCTTCTTGACACCACTGTTATTTGAAATGGTAATGAATCTTACATATACATTTCTGTAAATATCTACAAAATCCTTATTTTCGAAATTGATGCCGTCAGAAGAATAATTTACGGTCCCCACCATTGTGTGGTCATAATAATCCATGGAGTCTATCTGGTTCCTATCAATCCATTTAAAATTATCATCTACGGAAACACCATACATAAAGGGGTGGCCAGCCGCATGATTCCCGGATGCGGTTTCAGAAAAATAAAAATCAACAATTCTATAATCTTCATCAAAGGTTAATAACATCTTTCCATTTCCCAATGGAATATATCTTACCATAACATAGAGATATGATATGCAGTTTAAAACGTTTTTGTATATGGAGGTATTAAGGCCTTATCTGGAATTGCTATTTGCCTTTTATACCATCTGCTGTATTGCCTGAATTTAGAGATGAAAGTTTCTGGAAATCAATCATATCCATGAAATATTGAAAAGGTTTATTAACATATTAACCTTAAATATTTATGAATTTTAAAGAAGAATGGCTTATTGCTAATTCAAAGGGTTCCTATTCTTCTTCAACAATCTCATTTGCAAATACCAGGACATATCACGGGATTCTGGTCAAATCCGAACAGAATAATTATAATAGATATGTTATATTATCGAAACTTTATGAGGAACTTGCATTTCAGGGGAAACAGTATGCAATAGATACAAATTATTACCCGGGAACAATGTGGCCTGAAGGATTTAGATACATACAGGATTACTCCACCACACCATATCCTTCGTTAACATTTAATCTTGAAGGAAATATATGCAAAAAATCATTAATTCTGGATCCGGATGCAGATACAGTTGTTATAAGATATGAATTTCCTGAAAAAATACCGGATATGGTTAACCTTTATCCGCTGCTGGCACTCAGGAGCTTTCATAATGTAATAAAATCCGGGCAAAAGGAATTTGTTGCAGACGAAGATAAAGGCTCTTATAGTTTCACAGATGGAATTTATTCCCTTAAAATTTCAAAGATTGGGAAATTTATTAATAAGGGATTATGGTATTATAATTTTATTTACCCTGAAGAGCAGGAGAGGGGAACAAATAGTATGGAAGATTTATACCTGCCAGGGGTAATAAGCATAAGCAATATCAAAAGCCCGCTGGATATAGCAATAACAACGGATGACAATTTCTCAGGGAATTTTCAGGACATCCAGCAAAGATTAACAGCCAGGGGGGAAAATAATGAGGGGGACCCTGCAATTAACGCATTGAGAAGAAACTCATATAATTTCAGGTTAAAAAATGATTTAATTGCCGGATTCCACTGGTTTGGCCCATGGGCAAGGGATACCTTTATATCAATGCCAGGACTCTTATTAATAGAAAAGAATTTTGATATGGCAAGGGAAATTTTCTTAAATTATGCTGGCAAAATGAAGGAAAACCTAGTACCTAACAATCTTTATAGCCAATCTTTTGAAAGGTCTGCGGATGCACCATTGTGGTTTATATACGCTCTTTACAAATACTATGCTTATTCAAATGACAGTTCATTTGTCAGATCATTATTAAAGAATGTCAGAGATATAATAAATTCGTATATCTCCGGGAATGAAGATTTTTCCCTCGATGGTAAATTCATAAAGGTCAGCAATGCACCTATGACATGGATGGATGCTAAAAACGGCAACACCAGTTTCACTCCGAGAATCGGCAAACCTGTTGAAATCAATGCACTCTGGTATAATTCCCTGAAAATATATACTTATTTTTGCAACATTTCAGGGGAACAACCGGAAAAAACGGTAAATGATATACTTTCCGAGTTTGAGGATGAATTCACAGGCAAATTCATTATTAACGGGGAAATAGCTGATACTATAGACCCTGTGGACACATCTTTCAGGCCCAATTTTCTATTTGCATATTCACTTCCTTTTCCACTTTTAAACCAGAAGCAATTCCTCGAGAAAGCCCGATTAGAACTTGTAACCCCATACGGATTGAGAAGCCTCTCTCCCCGCAGCAATAAATTTGCAGGTACATACTCCGGCCCGGTCATGGAAAGGGATAGGGCATACCATAATGGCACTGTGTGGCCATGGCTCGCAGGCCCCTATATAACAGCCTGTGTCCGGAATGGCTCCAATCCGGATAACCTGTACAGATTCTTTTCTGACTTATACTCTATGGAAATGGTTCCTGAAATCTTTGACGGATTATCTCCAGGAGAACCACGTGGATGCATTATGCAGGCATGGAGCTACGGGGAACTCATAAGGGCATATTATGAAGATATTAGAAAATACTCCCCGGGCACCACTGTAAAGAGGGGAGTGAAATGAAGGTTGCAGTTGTAGGATGGGAACTTCCCCCGGCATTTTCCGGCGGGCTGGGAATACACACATCCAATATTTTTTCAATAATAGGAAAAATAGTTCCGACAGAGATTTATCTCCCTGATATGGGCTATTCTTTTCCATATTACCCATTCAGTATAATAACAGTGAAAATAACGAAAGGTGTTGCCGGTGGTTCCTATTCACAGGTAACCAACTTTATCGATGCTGTAGAGGATTATAACCGGAATGTTATTGAAAATTTCAGGCCAGATGGTGTGTCGGTAATACATTGCCACGACTGGATAACATTCAGGGCTGGAATCGAGATAAAGGAAAAGTTTGGCATTCCACTTGTTGTAACATTCCACAGCACCGAGTACGATAGGTCAGCATACTTTAACCCCCAGGGCAATATAATGAAAATTGAAAAAGAAGGTGCTGAAAAAGCCGATGCAATAATAACAGTTTCAAACTCTACAAAAAGGGTTCTGGTAGAAAAGTATGGAATAGATGCTGACAAGATAACAACCGTTTATAATGGAGTTAAATCCTCAGCTTACACACAGGGTGTGAGTTATAAAAGAGAGAGGATGCTCCTTTATTTTGGTAGGGTAACAAGCCAGAAAGGGCCTAAATTTTTCATGGAAATGGCGGATAAGGTCAACCAGTATGAGAAAAATGTTAAATTTGTTATGGCAGGAACAGGGGATATGATAGGTGAGATGGAGAGCTATGCAGTAAACCATGGATTCAGGGAAAAAGTATTCTTTCCCGGATTTGTGGATTTCCACAAGGCCATTGAGTATTATAAAAGGTCCGGAGTATTTGTTATACCTGCAGTCTCTGAGCCATTTGGCATCACTGTCCTTGAATCCATGGTTTCCGGATCGCCGGTAATAATGAGCAAAACTACCGGTGTTGGTGAAGCGCTTAACAACGTATTGAAGGTGGATTACTGGGACACTGATGTCATGTCTTCCTATGCTATTTCTATACTGAACCATAAGAGCCTCCGGGAAACCCTTTCACTCTATGGAAAGTATGAGGGCATGTCATTTACCTGGGAAAAATCTGCAATTAAGACAATGGAGGTGTACAGGTCAATATGGAAAATATAGCCTTTTACTTTGAACTGCACCAGCCCTTAAGGCTTCGCCCATTAAAAATACAGGACAGGCCTGATAAGATGGGCATATTCTGGGAAGAACAGAACAGGGATATTTTTAAGAGAATATCAGAAATTTCTTACATCCCAGCAACAAAACTTTTAATGGAAAGCGGGATTAAATCAACATTTTCCCTGTCAGGGACGTTTATTGAACAGGCATTGAAATACAGCCCTGAAACTATAGATGTTATAGATGACTATGTAAAATCAGGATTGTGTGAACTGATGGGAGAAACATATTTCCATTCCCTTGCTTCAATCTGGAATGAAGATGAATTTAAATACCAGGTAAATGAACAGATGCATTCAATAAAAAGCATCTTTAATTATTCCCCTGTGTCATTCAGGAATACGGAACTCATATACAATAACAGGATTGCAGAGATGGCCAGGGATATGGGCTTCCGGAATATCCTGGCGGAGGGCACGGATGAAGTCTCAGGGCGTTATAGCCCCAATTTCAGGTATTTATCCCCATCCGGTGTAAACCTCTACCTTAGAAATTATCCTATGAGTGATAATATTTCGTTCAGATTTTCCAACACTGCCTGGAGCGGGTATCCACTGACAGCAGACAAATACATTCAATGGATTCAAAATAGCCCGGGAGATATAATGAACCTTTACATGGACTATGAGACTTTTGGCGAACACCAGAGAAAGGAAACGGGCATATTCGATTTCGTCCACTACCTGGGAAAATATATCGAGCAATATGGCATGGAAACCCTGAAGATTGATGAAATACAGGCAAAATTTAGCGTGAAGGATACAGTCAGCATTGACAAAACAATTTCCTGGGCGGATACAAGGAGAGACCTCTCTGCCTGGCTCGGGAATAAAATGCAGAATGAAGCATTTAGCCGGCTAAAGCACTGTGAAGATTGCCCGGATAAAAAACTGTGGAGATACCTCCAGACTTCAGATCTTATATACTATATGTCCATGGGAGAGCCGGAAGATTTTACAGTGCACGAATATTTTAATCCATACCGGTCGCCATACCTTGCCTTCATTTATTATATGTACGCACTTGATAACGTATGCGAAAATGCTGGAAAACAACTGTAATTTATTCTTTATACCGGTAAAAACTATGCTGGCATATTTTTAAATAGATAAAGGCAATGTAAATAATATGAAATGCTCAACACCTGACTGTGCAGGCGAAATGGAACCTGCAGGCAATATGAATTTTAGAGTTGGTGGATATACCGGAATAGGTGGAATGTTTCTGGGTGGATGGAATGACCTTACCGAAACCACACAGACATTCACATTGTACAAATGCAATACCTGCGGGAAGGTTGAACTCTATGAACCACAGCCCGTTCAGGATGACCGGGGAGAAAAGAAACATCACTTCCTTTAATGCCCGAAATAATTTGTTGAATCCTTTTTTTCGTTATCCTTTTTTATAACTTTCTTCTGTCTATTTATCCCGAATGGGTCTATACGTGTGTTTGTCTCAGAAATTGTATTCTCTTTCTGGCCTTTAATTTTACTCTCCTTCCCCTTATCAGGCAATGTCTCCTTAACATTTTTAAGCGCAATCTTGCTCCTCACAGGCTTTATTGAATTCCTGTTTCCATTATTATCCTCACTCATATATTCCACCTCCTATTATTTTTCCAGATAATACGAATCAAAATAATTGTATTCAAAATCCATATGCAGGCCAGGCTGGAATCCCGATTCAGTGAATATTTTATTTAGCTCATCATGGCAGATCCTTATATCCAGTGGAGGGCCCATGGCACTTTTTTTGTTAAATTCTATCAGGTAAACGTTCAATGGCTTCTTAGAGTTCCGGATCATAAAATCGATTATATCCTCTCTGCATTCTATATCGTGGAAAACAGTTGAAAAGAATATTTTGTTAAACCCTTTAATGTCTACATGGCACATATTTTCATTGACAACTTCAAAATTCTTCATTTCCATTAAATTCCTCTGTAGATGGGGCAAAACATCGGGATTGCGTTCAATTGCATACACCTTCCCATTTTTGAGTTTATCGGCAAATAATTTACTGTAAAATCCATCCCCAGCCCCCATATCAATTATTACATCATCGGGTTTAAGGTCCATTTTTTCAACAATTTTATTGTAAGGGATATATTTCTCCCTGAATTCTTTAATCCTCTCGTATCTCATTCCTAATAGATAATTATATAATATTTGAATATTCTTATTTTTCGGGATGATTATTATGTTATTCTATCCAGGGATTTTTGCAATCAATGCCATTATAAACAATTGCTTCCATTATCTTTCTATCATTTTAGCTGAAATTATCTTAAACGCATCTGTCAGGTCTTTCTCCTCAAGAATAATTATTGTATCACTATAAAATGAGATAATCTGCAGAATATTAATGCCAGCCCTGTACAGCAGCATGGTTATAAAATTAATATATCCCTTTGTTTTTTCTATCTCTTCCGGGCTTATGATGGATAGTTGCCCCAGATCCTTCTTATGCTCTATTATCTGTTCGTCTGAAAAGAAATTTGAAAACCCTTTAATTGTTTCATTGTCCCCAATAAGGGAAAAGGAATTTTTTGTCTCAACAAGGTTTATGGAATTCAATTTTTTTAGATTCCCTATAATTCCTGTTATAATTTTAAGGCTTTCATAGCTTTTTTTAATAACTATAAGGGAAATATTGGATGACATTTCAAGGTTTGACCTGTCTAAAATTTCAGAATTATATACAGCCTGCCCATTGCTTCTATACCGTTTCAGGGCAGCCATCGTAGCATCAAAATCTTCTATTCCTGTATTTGCCATAATTTCCCGGGAAAGGGCTGAAATATTGATAATACCTCTATTCAGGTAATCTTTTAGGTCTGGATTCCCATCGATGTACTTTCTAACTATTTCTGCGGTGTTAACCATTTTATCATGTATATACAAATTGTTAAAATAATTTATCAATTGATAATGAAAAGGATATTAACCAGCTTGAAATTGGGTTGTATGTTTGATTATATTCCTACAGTATTAAGATCACAGGAAATCATAGATAAATCATTTCATAAGGCTTCAAATATCGTTGAACCTTACTTCCCGAAAAAAGAAATGAAAATCAGGAAGGAGGTTACTGACAGAATATCCACAATTGAAAGTATTTCAACGGGCCACCTGGATAAAATAATTAGAAAATTCCCTACCATTGAAACACTACATCCCTTCTACTTTGACCTAATTGATTTAATGTTCGACGTTGACAAATATAAGCTGAGCCTTGGAAATGTCCAGTGGACAACGGATAAAATTAAGGACTTCAGCACAGTTTATATCAAAAAACTCAAAGGAGTAAAAACAATAAATGAAATGAATAATATAATGAAGCAGTACTACGGAAGATTCTCATCACTTATAAAAAACATAAACAAAGACCTGCTTTATCTTGGAGAATGCAGAAATTATCTGCGCAGGCTTCCAGGTATTATAACAGATATACCAACGTTCATAATCGCAGGTATTCCCAACTCCGGAAAAAGCTCACTGATACAGAAGCTTACAGGAACAACACCAGACATTGCCAGTTACCCCTTTACAACAAAGGAGATACTTATAGGCTATAAGAATATAGGCACCAGGAGGGTTCAGTTCATAGATACCCCTGGAATTCTGGATCGCCCCATGGATGACAGAAATGATATAGAAAGGAGGGCAATAATAGCCTTATCAAAAATAGAAGGTACTATACTATTCCTCTTTGATTACTCCGGGACTTCCAGTTATACGGAGGATCAGCAGAATAATTTATTCAATGAAATTTCTGGAAGCTTTCCCAATAAAATAATAAGAATCCAGACAAAAATTGATATAAGTGAAAGAAAGGAAAACAAATGCATATCATCTGTAACTTCTCCCGGGCTTAAGGAGCTTGATGATGTGGTAATTGCCGAGGTGGAAAATTTTTATGCAGCAAGAAATCAGGAAACAGGTTATTAAAAACGCATATATGCATGGTGGGAAAGCGGATATTTCCTCAGTTGTTGGAAAGTTGATTTCCATTAACCCGGATGCAAAAAAGGATATGAAAACCCTTATGGGAACAATAAGGAAATATGTTGACGAGGTAAATGCAATGGGTGCTGACCAGCTGGAGGAGATCGTTAACACCGAGTACCCGGATATACTTATAAAGGAAAAGAAAGAAGAAAGGCATGAACTGCCTGATCTTCCCGGGGTAAATGGGAGTGTTGTTATGAGGATGGCTCCGTCCCCCTCAGGACCCCTGCACATAGGCCATTCGAGAATGGCTATCCTCAACGATGAGTATGTAAAGCGTTATGGCGGGAAACTGATACTTAGAATAGAAGACACAAATCCGGGCAACATTGATCCGGATGCATATACAATGATTCCGGAGGATCTAAAATGGCTGGGCGTTGATGTTACAGAAACTGTAATCCAATCATCCCGGATGGAGTTCTATTATTCTGAAGCAAAGCGCATGATTTCTGAAGGGTATATGTACGTTATTGAAGAAAATCAGCAGGAATTCCATGATCTCAAATTGAAGAAAGTACCTGTAAAAGAAAGGGATGCCGACCCTTCAGTTAACCTTGAAAAATTCGATAAGATGATTTCAGGCCATTACTCCGAGGGTGAAGCAGCAGTGGTAATGAAAACGGACATAAATCACCCGAATCCCTCGATAAGGGACTGGATTGCATTCAGGATAAATACCACCGAGCACCCGCTAACCGGATCAAAATATTCAGTATATCCTACTATGAATTTTTCAGTGTCTGTTGACGACCATTATCTGGGGCTTACACATGTTATAAGGGGAATTGACCATCTTGTCAATACCGAGAAGCAGAAATATGTTTTTATGTACAATAACTGGAAAATACCTGAATATTTCCATTATGGTTTCATAACAATTCCCGATACAATTCTTAAAACAACAATAATCAAGGAAGGCATAAAATCCGGAAAGTACAGTGGATGGGACGATATCAGGCTTGGAACTTTAAAGGCATTGAAGAAGAGAGGATATAATCCTGAAACATTCAGGAAGTACTGGGTCCGTTCAGGAATGAATAAAAGCAATGCAACCTTTTCATGGGAAATATTTGATTCCATGGATAGGGAAATAATAGATTATAATACAGAAAGGTATTCCTTTGTACCACATCCGGAACTCATTAGCCTTCAGAATGCAGAACCCTTAAAAAGCCATGCCCTGCTACATCCACAGCGCCCAGATTCCGGTTTCAGGGAATATAGCATTCCGGCACAGGCATCTGTTTATTTCCCTGGCGATGAAATTGATAAAATAAATGAAGGGGAAGTAATAAGGTTAAAAGACCTCTGTGTGGCGGTAAAAAAGGGCAATAAACTTGTTTATAGCAATATTGAACCGGAAGGCAGGGTGAAGATAATCCAGTGGGCACCTGAAAATTCTGGAGATATCCAGATATTTCATCCGGACGGGAACATAGACAAGGGAAAACTGGAACCTTTAGCAACAGAGAAACGGGGAGTTGTACAGCTGGAACGTTACGGATATGTCAACCTGGATGGCAAAAATGGTTATTTCCTCCATAAATGATTGTTATAGCTTTATATCGTAAAATTCATGTTTGTGTGGCACAAACATATTAAATTAATTTCAGCCCCTTTATGGTTTTGCATATTACTGTGAAAATAAATAATAATATTTATTATACTTCATAAGATGTGAGTTCCTTATAAATAAACCTGTAATAGACTGCAGAATTTAGGAATCGATAGAAAATGATGGTCAAAGATAAAAAGCATCAGAATATTACACATATTTTATGTGCTGGAATACATAAATTTATACTGTTTTTAACAGGCATAAATAATAAGTCCTTAATTGTAATGTTGTGCTTATGAATGTAGATGACCAGAGAGAGGTTATATGCGGCGGAGACCCAGATAATTATCTGAAAGCCTATCTTAAAGGGCTATATTTTGACCTGGATGATGGCCAGGAAATAAAAGTCATATTTTCATCTGAAAAATTTCCATTTAACAATGAAAAGTTCAGTGAGATGGTAAAAGCCGCAAAGCTAAAACTTCTAAATTACAGTGGTACAGAAGATACTAAAACACTTATAATAAAAAAATAAATTATATTTTTCCCTGGATTTTCCCCAGTGCATTGCCCAATTTATAGAGGAATAAATGGTCGTTCCCCCCCTGTAAAATGCCGGAACATTTCTTCTCATCAAAGCTTATCCTGTGTATTTTTAAACGGTTATAATCCAGTTTGGCATTTATTATTTCCTCACCAAATGAAATTCTTTCCTGGAATGTTTCCTTATCCCTCATTATTTCCGCATCAATTATGAAATTTGTATTTACAGGTATTATGCCCTGGCAAAATGAATTATTATTATCATAGTTAAGAATAAATTTTTTCTTATCATCCATGTGAAATGATGAGGCAATTATATATTTCACGGAACATGTATTAAATATTTTTACAGGTATGTTGCCATTTTTTCCTTTAAAATAGTTTTTGTCTGCAATAAATATATACTCTTTATTATTCCTGACTTCAATCCTGTAAAATCCCAGATGGCCGTAACTATCATACACAAATCCAAGTGTGAGGTAATTAACCCTGTTCAATGGATCATAAAATAAAGGCAGTGATTTTATTCCATGGAACACATGCCTGAATTTCTTATTTTTTATTGAAAAATTATTCTCGACTTTAACAGCATTGGTTGAATTTATTTTATTTACGAACTCATCTAACTGTGTGTTCCTGAAAAAATCTATATAAACCTGCCATCCATTAGCTTTAACATATTCCATGAAGGTAGATTTTATATGATTAATTAAACATTAACAATTGTTGCACCTGGCAGTTATTGCTTCTAGCTTTCATATAATGATGTTATCAAACAATAACCACGATGCCGGAAATAACAATTCCGCCAAACTCAATAAAACTTATTACGTTATATTGTATTACAGTAATAGTATGGATAAAGCTATGGATAATTATGATGCATCTCAGATACAAATTCTTGAGGGATTGAAGGCAGTAAGAAAAGTACCGGGCATGTATATAGGCTCAACGGGGCCTGATGGCCTACACCATATGGTTTATGAAGTTGTTGATAACTGTATAGACGAAGCCATGGCCGGTTTCGGTTCTGATATAAATATAGTAATATATAAAGACGGTTCAATATCTGTGGAGGATGATGGAAGAGGTATTCCGGTAGATATACATCCTAAATATAAGCGTCCAGGACTTGAAATAGTTATGACCGAACTCCACAGTGGTGCTAAATTCGATAAAAAAGTGTATAAGGTTACAGGAGGGTTGCATGGCGTTGGTGTACATGTGGTAAATGCACTTTCTGATTATTTGCTTGCCGTGGTAAAGAAGGGAAATAAAATTTATTATGAAAAA
Organism: Ferroplasma acidiphilum; assembly: GCF_002078355.1. Lineage (NCBI taxonomy): Archaea > Methanobacteriati > Thermoplasmatota > Thermoplasmata > Thermoplasmatales > Ferroplasmaceae > Ferroplasma > Ferroplasma acidiphilum. The sequence continues at coordinate 338,039 of NZ_CP015363.1, forward strand.
TTTAAGCAGGGTGTTCCGGTATCGGGGCTACAGGTTCTTGATGCAAAAAATAAATCAGCTGATCCGGAAATTGGGGATATAGAAATGAAATATCCGGAACACGGGACAATTATAAAGTTCTACCCAGATGCAACAATTTTTGATACCATAGATTTTTCATACCCGGTTATTTCACAGAGAATCATGGACCTTGCTTTTTTAAATCCAAATATAACCATAGAATTGAGCGATTTAAGGTCAGGCAAACACGAAAAATTCCATTTTGATGGCGGGCTTGTAGAATATGTCCAGTTCCTCAATCAGGGAAAGGATATCGTTAATAAGGAGCCAATTTACTGCCGTGAGGAATACAAAGAGTATGTGGTAGAATTCGCGTTGCAGTATATAGACAATGTAACCGGCACAGAGGAAAGCTTTGTAAATAATATAAAGACCCCCGAAGGCGGAACCCATATAACCGGTTTCCATACAGGGCTTTCACGTGCTGTTCTCGAATATGCCAAGGCTAAAAACCTGGTAAAGGGCGTAAGCGGGCTTATAGGCGATGATACCAGAGAAGGCTTAACTGCAGTGTTGCATGTAAAGATGTTTAATCCCCAGTTTGAAGGGCAAACAAAGGAAAAATTAGGAAATTCAGTGGTAAAAAGTATAGTATCTTCTATTACTGAAAAATATCTCAAAGATTATTTTGAATCATATCCTCCTATAGCAGATGCAATAATAAAGAGAGTACTCGCAGCTGCCATAGCAAGGGAAGCTTCCAGGAAGGCAAAGGACCTTGTAAGGCGGAAAACTGCCCTGGAAAGCGGAACATTGCCAGGGAAACTTGCAGATTGCTCATCCAGCGATTCAGATCAGACTGAAGTGTACATTGTAGAGGGAGACTCTGCAGGCGGGTCAGCAAAACAGGCGAGGAACAGGGAATACCAGGCAATACTTCCGCTGAGGGGAAAAATACTCAATGTGGAAAAATCAAACGATAACAAGGCTCTGGAGAACGAGGAAATTAAAAACCTTATTACAGCAATTGGTACAAATATCAAGGATAAATTTGACATAAAAAATCTCCGTTATGGCAAGATAATAATAATGACAGATGCCGATGTTGATGGAGCCCATATAAGAACACTTCTCCTGACATTTTTCTACAGGTTCATGAATGAACTTATCCAGGGCGGTCACATTTACTTTGCCCAGCCACCATTGTTCAGGGTACAGAAGGGCAACGATATAGTATATGTATTCAGCGAGGATGAAAAAGACCGTGAAGTGGCAAAGATGGGTAAAAATGTGGTAATACAGAGATTTAAGGGTCTCGGGGAGATGAACCCGGAACAGCTCTGGGAAACCACAATGAATCCTGAATCAAGAAAACTGGTGCAGGTAAGCATAGAGGATGCCTTATATGCCGACCAGCTGTTTAACATACTTATGGGAGAGAAAGTAGAGCCAAGGAGAAAATTCATAGAGGATAATGCAAAATACGTCCAGAATCTGGATATATAGGTGGGATAAATGTTATTAAGGCCAATTGAAGAGGAAATTAAAACATCGTATCTTGACTATGCGATGAGTGTAATAGTGAGCAGGGCAATACCTGATTTCAGGGATGGATTAAAACCGGTACAGAGGAGAATAATATACTCCATGTACGAACTGGGTGTTACCCATGACAAGCCCTATAAAAAGTCTGCACGTATAATAGGAGAAACCATGGGTAAATACCATCCACATGGCGATTCGTCAATATACGAAGCACTGGCAAGAATGGCCCAGGATTTTTCGTTGCGGTATACACTGATTGACGGGCAGGGAAATTTTGGTTCTATAGACGGGGATGCCCCTGCTGCTATGAGGTATACAGAAGCCAGATTAGGCAAAATGGCAGAGGAAATGGTAAGGGACATAGAAAAGGAAACAGTTCCATTTAGCCCGAATTTTGATGGTTCACTTGACGAGCCGGTGTATTTCCCGTCAAGAATACCCCAGTTATTAATAAATGGAACATCTGGAATAGCTGTTGGAATGGCAACCAATATGGTACCACATAACCTTTCAGAAATTTCAGATGCAATAATGTACGGAATAGACCATCCAGACTGCAGTGTTGAAGATTTACTGAAATTTGTTCAGGGCCCGGATTTTCCCGGTGGCGGAATGATTTATAGAAATTCGGACCTTCTGAATATTTACAGGACAGGCCATGGCAAGGTATTCTGCCAGGGAGAAATAGATGATGAAGAAAAGAAAAAAATCATCATTAAAACACTGCCATATGGGGTTAATAAAGCTCTTTATATCCAGAACGTTGCCGAACAGGTAAAAAACGGAATTATAAGCAACATATCTGATATAAGGGATGAAAGCGACAGAAACGGCATACGGGTAGTTATCAAGATTAAAAATGATGACAGCAAGGGACTTACAATTAACCAGTTATATGAACACACCCCACTGGAAACCACCATAGGTGTGAATAATCTGGTTTTGCTGAACAACGAACCAAAGGTCATGACACTTGATGAAATGATTCTGGGCTTCATAGATTTCAGGCTTGAAATAATAAGGAAGCGTTCAGTTTTTGAAGTAAATAAATTGATGGACCGGGAGCATATACTATCAGGGCTTGTTATTGCACTGGAGAACATAGATCGCGTGATAAAAATTATCAGGTCTTCCGACAATGCTGATATGGCTAAAACATCCCTGATGGATCAATTATCACTTTCCGAGAAGCAGGCTCTAGCCATACTGGATATGAGGCTTCAGCGCTTAACTGGATTGGAAATCAAAAAAATTAATGATGAGCTTATAAGCATAAAGGAAAACATTGAAAGGTTAAATGAGATAATAAATAATGAATCCAAACGGAGGGACGTACTTAAGCAGGAAACCCTCGAAATAAAGAAGCAGTTCGGCGATGTGAGGCGCACAAAGGTTCTCAACAGGGATATCAACGCAAGAAACGATGAGGACATCATACCTAATGAGGAATCCATAATGATACTCAGTGAAAATGGGCTTCTTAAAAGGGTTTCTTCTGAGGAATACAATGTTCAGAAAAGGGGCGGAAAGGGAACTATCACAGCAACCAGGAAAGAAGATACAGTTAGAAGCATTTTATCCTGCATGTCCCATGATATGATTTATTTCTTCACGAATACCGGGAGAGTATTGAGAACTAAAGCATATACAATAGAGAAAAAATCAAGGACATCACTTGGTAGTGTCGGCGGAACTTTCCTTAAAATGAATGAAAATGAAAAGATAAAACAGATAATGAAATCGCCCGCAAGCCCTAAAAACTTCCTGATAATAATTACAAAGAAAGGCTTTATAAAGAGAACTCCTGTAAAGGAAATACTGGATATGAGGGAATCTGGCCTGAAGATTATTAAACTCGACGATCAGGATGAGGTAGTTTCTGTAATGGATCTTGAAAAACCATCAAAGATATTTGTCGCAGCCAGCAATAACAAAGCGGCAGTATTCCTTTCCGATGAGGTATCTTCAACCGGCAGAGCTTCAAGGGGAGTTAAATCCATGAGGCTAAACGGTGCTGAAGTAATCAACTCATTTTTAGTGGATGACAACGATACTGTAATGAGCATAACGGAAAATGGGTTGGGAAAAAGAACAAAGATAACTGATTTTTCCATACACCATAGAGGGTCTTCTGGAAATCTCATCTTTAAGGAAAGTGAAAGGACCGGTTCACTGGTTACTGCATTACCTGTTGGCGATTCCCAGGAAGTCCTGATAGTTACCAGAAACAATAAAACTATCAGATTGAATTCTGATGAAATCAAAATACAGTCAAGGGTTACCTCAGGTGTAAAACTTATAAATGTAGACGATGACGATCTTGTTGTTGCCGCCTCGGTACTTTGAATACATATTGATTAAATACCATAAATTTAAGTTTTTAATTTAAAATTTTTTATATTCAATTGAAAATGAAATAAGATTATAGTATACGCCTATTCAACAGCGACTACCCTTGCCATAGCTCCACTGCCTCCATAAATCTTTAGTGGGAGTGCAATAACAGTGTATTCCCTTCCAGTTTCAAGCTTATCGAGATTCGCTAAATCCTCTATAAAGACCATATTTTTTGAAAGCAAAGCCTTGTGGACTCTGAAATCACCGTGGCTATATGGGTCTATGCCTAACGTATCTATGCCTATAACTTTCGGATGGTGTTCTATCAAAAAATCAACAGTATCGTCGGCCAACCCTGGAAAATCGTATTGAAATTCTTTTGTAAACCCACGTTTTTTATCCCAATTCGTGTTTATTAAAATAATCTTATTGTCATATTCAGGTTTCCATATTTTTTTCAATGCATTAAGCTTAATTTCAGTGCCATCTACTTCTGGCCTTATGCAATATCCTGGGCCAATAATCTGGCTAAGTGGTATTTTGTCCACAGTCATACCGTTATCGATCATGTGATAAGGAGCATCTATATGTGTTCCAGTATGTGTCACCGTTTCAAACTTTTCAACACTGTAGCCATCTCTTGAAAGAACGCCTATTGGATCTATCCTTACTATTGGATTTGTTGGCCAGCAGGGCATATTTGGTTTCAATTCCACGGACAAATCAAAGTATTTTTTAGTATCCATATATGAATAATGATTTAGTAATATATATAATTAACCTAATATAATTTAAACATTTTATTCAAAAATCTCCTGATTGGATTTTCAATTATACATACCATTACAAAATTTTATTTTATCAAATTAATGATATATTCTAATTCTTATACCTGTGATATTTCAGTGGGTATAGGATTCATTATTGCATATAAGGCAGGGCATGCTTTTTTTGAATGCTCCAGCACGACTTTTATATCCTGATCTGCTTCAACCTCTATCTTTAAAGATTTGATTATGGGAAAGTCGGATTCAACCACAACAGGGCCTATGTCATAATATAGATGCCCTTTAAATTTTAATTTTTTTAATACGATGCCCCTCTTTGCAGCCTGAATTGCAACTGTGGATGCAAAGCATGACATAACTCCCATCATCAGGTAGTTAAGTGGGGTCGCATGTACTCCCTGCCCACCGAGAATTCCTGGCTCATCTGCCCCTAATATAAATTTTGCCTTCTCAGAACCAAGTTCTGCGGTAAACATTGGGCTGCCACTTAAATTAAATTCTCCATTTATGTGTTTTTCTACAAATAAATGCCCACCACTAGATTTAATTTTATTTTCAGTTTTTTCCAGTTCAACCATATTTATATTATCTATTATATCTGCCATAAAACATTAAATCTTATCTGTATTTAAATATATCTAAAATAATTAGTAAGTATGCTAAATCGATACATTCAGATAATCCTGTAACGTATACTGTAGCTATATCACATAAAAAATGTAAAAAATGTTTGAAATAAAAAAATTAATTCATTCCGGGTTGCCCGCTTTTTTATTAGTTATATAATTTACACTTTTTACTCCTAGATTTACACCTACAAAATAGAACACCATTGTAACAATAATAAAAACTATTGTATCATATGGAAACGCGATATAATTTAATCCGTGGAACAGGCTACTTCCTATACGGGACATTATAAGTATAAATATAAGGTATACTGGCATCCATATTCCATACATTGCATACTTCATGTCAATTTTTGTGTAGTGGCTGTAAACAAGTACAAGCAGTATACCGGCGAAATCCAATGGAATGATAATCTCAACTGCTGCCCATCCTGACCAGTATACCAGAAGATTGGCAACAATAAATGCTATGGGTGCAAGTATTTTAGCAAATGGAAGCTTAAATGGCCTCTTTGTAACTATATCTGTTTTTCTGAATACCATTAAGCTAATGGCTCCAGGGGCGTATGATAATAAAAAGCCATCAACCATAATGCCTATAATTGTTGCCAGTGACCTCCCCAGTGCTACTAAAACTATTGTGATTATTAATACAAGAACGATAGAATATACCGGTATTCCTCTTACATTCATCCTGTCAAATAGCTTTGGAAGAAATTTATCTTCCCTTGCCAGGACTTCTCCCACTCTAGCAGTGCCACCATAATATATAACACCATCCTTAAACGTGGCTATAAGTGCAACAATTATTGCAATTATTACTATGGCGGGCAATACAAGTACTTTCGATAGTGTAGCATACGGAGAACTGTAGGCAAACAACGCAGACCAATTACCCGTACTTATTCCAAGTTTAGAGAAATTGATAGCACCTGCGAATACAAGTGATTCAAGAGAAAATACAAGACCAGAAACAAGCAGTGCTACTATAATTGCTATTGGTATGCTTTTGCCTGGATTTTTGACTTCCTCTGAATAATCTATAGGTTGCCTGAATCCTCCGTAACCGAATACGGTCAGGGTTATTGCTCCGAAAAACCCGGTGAAGCCGTATGGTATAACTCCTCCTGCGGTGGAAGTAATATTGGATAGTTTAAAATAGAAAGCAAGGGCAATGATCACAACACCAATAAGCAAAAGTGTAATTGCTGTGAGAATGAGGTTTATAGCACCCATATGCTTTATCCTCAGTATATTAACAAGAAATACAAGTATGAGTACTATTTCCGCCACAATTATTCCAAGATATGTTAATGTCCCGTTTGCATAGAGTGATGGAAAATAAAAACTCAAATATTCCACAACTGCAAATACTATGACCGGTCCTACAAATAGATATCCAACCATGGATGACCAACCATTTATCGCTCCTACTATAGGCCCATTACTTTTAGAAGGATAATATGCAACACCACCTGCCTTTGGCCATGTTGTACCCAGTTCAGCGTATACCAGTCCTATGGGAATTATCATAACCATGGCTATTGGCCACGCCAGTATGCCTATAGGTCCAGCATAGGCAAGTGTGTACACAGGTGCATAGGCGACGGCAGGCCCTAAAATTCCACCAAGTGCCAGCATAATAACACTCCAGAGTCCCAGATCCTTTTTGTATTTACTTTTAACAACATTATTCTGAGTTTCAATATCAACCATATGAGTTAAATAATTAGGAAATATATAATACTATGTTATGTAATGACATGACACTGTATACTTTTAATTTAAAAATTGAGATAGAATGAAATATAAAAAGTTATTAAACCTGAAAAATATCCAGTATTATTTTATATACTTAGGGATTTAAAGTTACTTCGAGGGAAAGGTTGTGTACATAATCTCTGTAAAAATATAAATACACAATAGAAATATAAATATCGCGTAATTAGTATATCTATAGGGTTTTGAAATATTCTACAAATAAAAATCAACATAAGAAGTTTTATAAAATAAGTTATAATAAGCAATTATGGATGTTTCTCTTGTGGGGTTGGGCCATATAGGAAAGGCTGTAGTGGGTATTTTGAATGAAAATCATGAGTATTTTAAAACCAGATTTGGTTCCGATATCCATGTCATTTCTGTATCAGATTCAAAAACAACAGTTTATGATAAAAATGGATTGAATCTTGACAAGGTTCTCATGTACAAGGAAAGGGGAGAACTGGATGAAGTTGCAGATGTAATGAAAATGGAAGATATCTATTCCCTTAATTCAGATGTAATAGTAGATATGTCGCCGGCAACAAAGGACGGGCTTGCAGGCATGCGTATGTATAAAAATGCTTTCGATAGTGGGAAACAGGTAGTAACCTGCAATAAGGCTCCGCTGGCTCTGCACTGGAAGGAGATCATGGAATCATCCAGAAAGCAGAAAAAGAATATACTCTATGAATCAGCTGTTGGAGGCGGTGTTCCCTTATTCAATCTTAACAGGTATTCACTAAAATCATCAAAACTTTTGGAATTCAAGGGGCAGGTAAGCTCAACAATTAATTTTGTTCTGAACCACCTGATGGGAAATGTGGATTTCCATGAAGCAATAAAAACTGCCCAGAGCATGGGCATAGCCGAAACGGATTACCATGACGATACCAATGGGCTGGATGGAGCTAGAAAGACCGTTATTATAGCCAATGCACTCCTCGGGCTTGATTACACATTAAAGGATGTGGAATATGATGGTATAGAAAACCTGGATAATATTGAATACATGAGGAATTCCGGTGAAGTATACCGTGTCCTTTCACATATTACTGCGGGAACAAATCCTATCATTGAATCTAAAATATTCAGCATAAAGCCAGGTGATTCTATGGCCGCTATGGATTCACTATCAATGGGATACCTTGAGAAAACAGATAATAATGACGACCTCATGGTATTTGAAAAGCACGATGGGCCACTGGAAACTGCTGCACAGGTTGTAAATGATATTCTTTTATTAGCCTGAATTATATATTTATTTATTCTTTTTTCCAGGAAATAACAGGAAAAAGTGAACCCCTATTGAAGCAAAATATAACAACATGCATTAATCAGAACCCGGGTATCAGTATTGTTCAAATTAAGGCAAAGAAAGCACCCAGTATGCCTGTGAACAGGAAGAATAAGAACCACATGATAATTTCCATTACTGCCAGGATAAAGCTCCGTCCCAGGCTAATATCATATATAGCGCTATATGTGTAGAGTAAAATAAACAGTGTAATCAGAAAAGCTATAATACTTCCTGCAACTGCAAGTGGTGCAAAGAGAACATGCAGGCCCAGGGACAAAAATACCAGTATGATCACTGTTAAAATTGTTGCTGCTATTGCCTTACCAAAGCTGGAATTTCTACCGGAAACTACAATTTTTGATGCAACATACATAGGAATAGAGAGTATAACTATTGCAATTAACAATGCAATTAAATCGAATAATATTATCATAGTATTATATATAACATATCCTATTAAACCTATGGTATCTAAATCAACAAAGTAATATAATATACTTCGATTATAAATTATGAAAGCAGCTATTATAGGAGCAGGTACAGTAGGAAGGTCAATAGGTGAAGGCATAAAAAATGATTTTGAAGTTTCATTCAGTTCCGGTTCATTTGAAAAGCTGGAAAAATGGAGTAAGGGGGAGTTCAAGGTTTTCGATAACAACGTTGAAAATGCGAAATACGGGGATGTAATACTTCTAGCAATCAAACCAGGAATATCAGATTCCGTTATGGAGGAAATAAGAAGTGCAGCAAAGGGCAAACTTGTAATATCCTTTATGGCAGGGATTACATTATCACACATGCAGGAGATGTTAAAAGATTCAATGGTCGCCCGTGGAATGCCCAGCATACCCATGCTTGTCCAGAAATCAGTCACAGCATATAGTTACAAAAATCTGGATAAGGAACATAAGGATGTACTGGAGAAAGTTTTGAAAGGCTTTGGTTCTGCTGTGCATATAGATGAATCATATATGGATGCTGTAACAGGATTAAGTGGCAGCGGACCCGCATTCGTTGCTATAATGGCAGATTCAATGATTAATGCAGGAATACTGGCCGGAATACCAAAAATCCAGGCACGTGAGCTGGTCATTGATACTTTCATCAATACTATGTCCCTTATGAGAGAGAAAGGGCTTTCGGCATCCGATCTGAGGGATGAAGTTATGACTCCAGGAGGCACCACAGTAGCCGGCATATATGAAATGGAAAAGGCAAATGCCAGGACAGCAATAGCGAATGCAGTTTTAGGCTCATACAGAAGAGCAAAGGAAATAAGCAAAAATTCACGGGATTAATTCCCTGATGAATATATTATATATTTCAAAGGTATACTTTTTTGATGGAAACAGTGATTGATGCCACAAGGTTAATCCCCGGTGCTATAACAACAAGAATTTTATCTGACAGGGGCTACAATGTCATAAAATTTGAGGATACCGGCAAAGGGGATTACATGGATGAACTCTCCCCCGGAGCCAATGATTTCCTTAACCATGGAAAGAAGAGCATATGTGTTGACCTGAAAACCAGCGAGGGCAAGAAGATATTCTACAGATTAATTAAAAATGCTTCAGTTTTTATTGAGAATTTCAGTGAAGGGGTGACTGAAAGGTTGGGTATAGATTATTTAACATTGCACAGGCTTAATCCACAGCTGGTATACTGCTCCATCAAGGGATACAGGGAAAATCCAGAGCTGCCTGCCCACGATATAAATTTTACGGCATTCTCTGGAATAGGTATCACACTACCTGTGCAGATCGCCGATGCCGGTTCCGGTATCTATGCTGCTATGGAGATAATTAATCATTTAAAGAACAGAGATTATTCAAAAGTTACTGTAAATATGTCAGATATTCCACTATATTTTAATGCATATAACCTGTTTACAGAAAACAACGTACTGAACGGAAAATTCCCCTGTTACAGAATTTATCAGGTTTCTGATGGCAAAGTTGCTCTGGGGTGCCTGGAACAGAAATTCTGGGCAAATTTTACAGAAGCAATACAGAGAAAGGATCTGGAAAATTCCCGGTTAAATCTGAATATTAATAAAGAAATTGAGAATATCTTTCTGCAATACAATTCCATGGAAATACTTGAACTTGGCAGAAAATATAATTTTCCGGTCTCGGCTGTCAGGGCAAAAGAAGAAATAATTTCAGGGCTGAATAGTGAGCATGCACCCGGGCATGGGGAAAATACAGATGAAATTTTAAAAAATAATGATTATAAAAACGATGAAATTGATAATTTGAAAAATAAAAAGATAGTAAAATAATTATATATCTTCCTCTCCAAAACCTACAACGAGGAGTACAAATCCTACGAAAGAAAAGAAAAATGATATCCAGCTAGATAGCTGATGTGGGCCTATATTCGAATTGATTGTTGGGAACATATTATAATCCAGGAAAGTTGGAAGTGAAATTATCAGAAATACTATTCCTGTTACAATCATATACCTAGAGCTTTTTTTCATTTTTTCCCATGTTTGACTTATCATATCACAGCCACCCCTATTACAGCGAAAGTAAATATATACAGCAATATTGGAGCTATTATCGTTCTCGACGATATCTTGCCATGCCTCCCCCTATTGTGCATCAATGATATGGCATAGAGAATTATTGACAGTATTACCATCACAAGTGTAATAACCAGTAATCCCTCTTCGTAAACGCCAAAGTTCCCGAATACCGGTGAAACCATCTGGAACGGGTGTTCATGGTACATGGCACCGATTGGTTTTATCAGTACCGCATATAAAATAAACGGTACACTGCCGAACAGGTAAATTATCATGGAATAATAGTATAGATATATAGATTTTTTATCCATTTTAAACCCTCGCTTTTATTGTTCTCTGTAGCATGAGAAATATTATCGCAGCAAACAGAAACAGATTTATAACAAGCGTTATCGCCCATAGGCTCTCATACCTGAATGGATGAACCTGGGTAAAGTACCACATTATAGGATCAACCACAACAAGCTGAATTATGCCTATTAAATAAATTATATTAGTTGTTTTCACTTAACTCACCATCCCTTTTTGCAAATCTCATAGCGTATACTGTTATGAACGATATGAAGGTTATACTCCACCATAGATACATGGTCATCAGCCTTGTCTGTGTTAATCCTGGTTGTGAATATCCCCAGACAGTCATGACCGCAAGCCCTATAAGCATGAATATGCCAAAAGCAGTAATCCATGGCCTTTCCAGGACACCTTTATTATGATACCTGTCAATGAAGGGCAGTAACAGTATGAATACCAGCATACCTATGATTAATGGCACACCTCCAGTACTTAATCCATAACCTGCTACATCCATCAACTTATAAACGGGAGTAATGTACCAGTCAGGCACCGGAAAAGTTCCGTAAGCAAGAGACCCATAAGCCAGTGTCAACTGCTGCGGAAATGCTGCTGATATTATGAGTATTACACCAACCATAACTATGCCTGAAAATACAGCGTAGAGTAAGTTAGTGGGGAACCATGGTATCATTTCGCCCTTTTTGGGTTTCTCGCTTGCCAGTCCTGATCTTTCAAACAGCATGAAATGTATCGCAAATATTGCAAGCATTAATGTTGAAAATACCGCCACATGCAGGGCAAGCAGGTGAGAGAATAGCGCAGGAGTTGTATAATTTCCCACCAGTATAGCTTCCAGCCAGTTAATTAATGCACCTGGAAGTATCCTTCCAAGTACGCTCCTCTGCATGAATAATATGCCTATATGAACAGCAGCCATTGCTATTGCGGTATTTGCAAGCATGTATCCGAGTATTGCTGTGAATATTGTAAGCAAAAACAGTACAACTCCAAGTATCCACTGGAGCCATCTCCACTTTCCCCTATAAGAACCTACGAACCACTGTCTCATCATATGGAAATATACAAGACCTATCATGGCGTATGCCATGTAAAGATGCGATGTAAGTATGATATGCCCAAAGGGGACATCTGATATAATGTACTGTGTGGAATGATATGGGTCAACCTGACTGTAATAGAAAAATAATACTATTCCAGAAACAATCTGGTATATCAGTGCTGTTGCAACCCATGACCCTGTCCACTCATCAATTCTATAGCCGCGGCTTGTGACTGATTTAAATCCTATTTTATAAGAACCTTCAGGCAAATCCTTTTCTTCCTTCACCAAATCGGTTATATTATAATTATTAGTTTCTGCTTTTTCCATTTATTTCACCTATAAAGTATTAGTTGATGTGCTGCCTGAAAAACTCCCTTTCCAGTTTTGAGTGTTGCTAGCTTCGTTGCTAACCACAGTTGTCCTGTATAATATAACTCCTGAACTATTAGAATTCAATCCCAGTGCCGATACACTCAACTTTGGTGGGGTTGACGATGTGGTATTCCCCGTGTAAAGCGTAGAAACGGTCTTAGACGCGACTGAATCGCTAGCTGTTCTTATAGCAGTTCCGCCTGTTAAATCTTCACTTTTTACCTGTGAACCATATGTTTCGCCGCCCGGGAATTGCAAATGCGTTCTGATAACAGCGTTTGAAGAATTAATTCCATATGCGTAAATCTTACCACTTCCACTTGAATCGTAAGAATCGGTAGCCAACATAATCTGCGGTAATGAATGGTTTGCAGGGCTTGATGCTGGGCCATTGTTGTAAAGGTTCCTTCCGCCCCATAATGGATTGTACTGGCTTCCATGGCATTTACAGTATATTAATCCATAATCTGGCCATTGTGCTGGTGTGCCGGGGGCATCACTCTTGTAACCTATTAGTTTTGATTCGAAGGGTATACTTTGCCCGGGATGGTAATCAAGGAAAGGCGGTACACAACCAAGGTGCTGGCATATGCCACTCAATGCCATAATTGAATAATTGTGACCACCATAACTTATGTATATTATTCCATCCATAGGCGCTTTGTTTGATGGTGATATAGGAGAATACCCTGAAGTTGGAACAATGCTCTTGTCCGGTGTTGTTACTTGTACATCTTTAAGAACCAGGAGGAAATTTGGTTCATCCTGAAGCGGGTAATCGAATACCAGCATCGGAGTAGATGTGCTTGATTTGCTAGCAGCAGCATATTCAATAACATCTTTAATAGTTATTCTGCTTCCACTCGGGTCCTCGAGAACAGCCAGTGGAAAATTATCCATTACCGGCACACCCCGGTCCTTAGGCACAACATACCTTTCAACAGATATTCCACCGATTAAAAGAGCAGCAATAGAGAGCCCGGCTCCTTTCAGGAACGCCCTCTTCTCTGGCTCTGGAATATAATTTTTATCGTTCGCCATAAAAGGGCATATTTTTTAAGTCTAAATGTTTATTCAATTTTGTGAATATATTCAATAAAAAGGCAATGTATTTTTAACAATATTATAATTATGAATCAGTGATGTATAATGTTTGATTCATACATGGACATATTGATTATAGCGGTAGTAGCCCTGATTATCTTCGGCGGTACTAAAAAGATTCCTGAAATGGCCAGAAACCTTGGAAAAGCGACAGGTGAATTTAAGAGAGGGCAGATGGAAATAGAGAACGAGTTGAAAAATGGAGCCAGTACAGCATCTAATGTAAATAAGGATCAGATTAACTATATGAAAATAGCTGAAGACCTTAATATCGAGACAAAGGACAAGACCATAGACCAGATTATAGGCGAAATAAACCAGAAATTGGGAAAAGTACCTGCTAAAGAATCAAGTGAAACAACAATAGAAGCAAAGCAAAATTAATATGGAAAACCAGCTTCTTAATTACCTGGTAAAATATTCGGATGAAATCAGGGCAAGATTAATAAAGATACTGGAAGTTTTTGGAATTCTTTTCGGTATTTTCGTCATTTTCAGGCTTCAATATATCTCTCTTTTAGGTTATAGATTTATGTTTCTTTATCCGGATCCATATGACAATATAGGTGCTCAGATACTCTTTCTGCTCAAAGCCCATACATTGACCACCGATACGACCCTTCTGGTTCTTAAGCCGGTTGATGGGGTAATGGCAGATTTTTACACCTGTATGGCAATTGCACTGATAATCTCAATGCCTGTTATTATATATGAGGTTTCTAAATTCATAGACCCTGCACTGAAAACCAGTGAAAAAGAAATGTTAAGATCAATAATATTGCCAGCTTCACTTCTGTTTTTTGCCGGTGCATTTGTTGGCATTTACTTCATAGCGCCGATCCTATTCAAAATTTTTGCCAGTTTTGACATTGGCGTAGGTGCTGATGTTACAATGGGAATATCCAGTTTTGTATCCTTTATGTTTATGTATACAATTGCATTCGGGCTCTCATTTGAAATTCCAGTATTTATGGTTGGCCTGAGCAGATTTGGGATTGTTACAGCGGATACCTGGAAAAAGAACTGGAGATACGCAGTTATAGGCTCACTTGTATACGGCATGATATTTTCACCTGGCGTAACTGGCTTTACAATGGTTGTTATCGCTATACCTATGATAGCACTTTATTTTGCTGGAATACACTTTGCAATAAACGCAGAGAAAAAATTTGAAGAAGATCAGGCATACTCAAACAGCGCTGACCAGTGAAAACCCTTTAATTTCTGGTTTTCCCTTCAAAGAAATTTTTAGTTTTATGTGTTGTCTCTCCCTGTCAATGGAGTTATACACTTCCTGTGGCATTTCTATTTTAACAGGATTCTGAATTTTATACAGTGTGCCTGTGCTAAAATTATCTTTTATCTCGCATACCGCCGTTTTTATAAGCGGGCACATTTCATCAGTGCAGGCACCCTGCGTGGTTAAAATAGATATTGATAAAACCCTGTTCCCTATTAATTTAACGGCCTTATCCCCAATATCTATGCTTCCCTTGCCTATTTGAATATCCATATTAAGATAATATGCTATTATTATTAAAGCATTACTATAAATTTTATATCAGTTTTTCTTTTGTATATATACAAAATGCTTATAATATACAGAATAATTAGATATTATGCATAGCAATATGAATAGGAATGAATCTAGAGTATTAAAGCTTCTATTTGAAAATTCAAAAATGCCAATATCCGAAATATCTGACAGGCTGCTTCTTAACAGGAATACGGTTTCAAAAATTATAACCAAGCTTAATAGGGAATACATAGAACGGTATACAATTACCCTCAAAGAAAGGGAAAACAGTTTGTATATAATAGCAGAAATGGAAAATATTGATGGGTTGGATGATGATATAATAGAATATTATAAGATGGCCAATGGTAATTATCTCGTAGTAATGAATAAGGATAGCCTTTCCGGTAATTTACAATATAAAAATCTGAATATCGCATATAAAAGGGTATTAAACAATGATATGGAAAAAGTTGACCTGTATTGCGATTATTGTGATAGCATCATCAGTGGAAAACCACATGTTCTTGATGTTAACCATAATAAACTGTATTTTTGCTGTGATACCTGTAAATCAGAATACATTCAGAATCATAATGCTACAATATAGCCATGAATACATGCATTGTGAACGGTAAATTTATAAATACCCCTTATTAATAATATAATTATGGCAACAGATCCAGTATGTGGAATGAAAGGAAAAAAAGAGATTGAGAGCGAGTATGATGGAAAGAAATATTATTTCTGTAATGATAATTGCAAAAAGGAATTTGACGCAAACCCTCTAAAATATATCCGGTAAGTTTATGGCAGTAGACCCTGTTTGCGGGATGTATGTATCCCAAGATTCTAAAATATACTCTGATCGTGATGGAACCAGATACTACTTCTGTTCTCAGGGTTGCAAAGACAAGTTTGACAAACCAGATTCAGAAAGCAAGGGCCTGAAAATCAAATTAATAGTTGCATGGCCATTTTCCATTGCCATCATAGTTATTAATTACCTTTTTAGTTTCCCTTTGAAAAATTATGTGTTGCTTTTGCTTGTCCTTCCTGTGCAGTTTTATGTAGGACTCGATTTTTACAAGGGAGCATATGCTGCAATTAAAAACAAAATGGGCAATATGGACCTGCTTATAAGCCTTGGCACACTTACCGCATTTTTCTTTTCTTTAATAATAACACTTGTACCTGGATTATTCCCGGTAAAATATACCTATTTTGACGCATCCGCGTTTATTATAACATTGTTAATGACCGGCGGCTACATAGAAGATTTGACAAAAAAACGTGCAAATTCCTCTGCCAATGCCCTCCTATCGCTGATACCTGATAGGGTACATATTTTGAAAGAGGGGATTGCAAAAGATATCCCGATGGAAAACCTTGTGGCAGGGGATATTATACAGATAAAGCCCGGGGAAAACATCCCTGCCGATGGAACTGTGGTAGATGGAACATCAGAGATAGATGAATCAATGCTTACCGGTGAAGCCGAATCCGTTTTAAAAGCTCCAGGGTCGCCTGTAACCTCAGGCACATTAAACCTCAATGGTGTGTTATCGGTCAAAGTTACAGCCACCGGGAAAAATTCTACTGTAAATAAGCTATATTCAATGATACAGATGGCATCAATGGGCAGGGCAAAGATACAGAAAATATCTGATATATTTTCATCATATTTCGTGCCAATTGTCCTGGCTGCAGCTTTTTCTTCCGCACTATTCTGGTACTTTTACCTGAGGTCTGTATCAAACCCCTTATACTCTATAATTGCAATACTGGTATTCGTATCAGTTGTGGTAATCGCCTGCCCATGCGCCATAGGGCTCGCAGCACCTATTACACTCTTAATTTCTTCCAATGAATCATCAAGAAATGGCATATTAATTAAAAATTCAAGCTCAATGGATAGGTTATCAAAAATAGATACTGTTATATTTGACAAAACAGGTACTATTACAGATAACGAACCGGAGATTACAGCGTTTACAACTACCGGCGATAAGCATCTGGCTGTTTCTCTCCTGTATTCTATTGAATCAGGTTCCAACCATCCCGTAGCACATGCAATTGTTAACTACTTAAAGGATATGAACCCTGAAAAACTTGATATTTCTGAATTCAGGGAGATTCCCGGTTCAGGCGTTTATGGCAAATATGACGGCAAGAATGTAGAGGCAAGCCGTGCGGGAGATCATACATCCCTTACTATGGATGGAATAGAACTGGCTTCAATCAATCTGAAACACAAACTTCGCAGTGGAATAGAGAACGATATTAAAAATCTCCAGAAAAATCATATTCGGGTATTGATAGTAACAGGGGATTCCCTGGAAAATACAAAAGACGTAGCCGAATATCTACATGTAGACAAATATTATTATTCAATAAAGCCCGAAGGAAAGGCCGAAATAGTTAAAGAAGAGCAGAAAACAGGGAAATATGTGATGTTTGTTGGTGATGGAATAAATGATACAGTTGCTATGCAAACAGCAGATGTAGGGGTCGCCATGGCTTCAGGATCAGATATTGCAACTGCAACCGGGGATATAATTTTACTCAACAACGATTTGAAAAATATACTCAGTACACTTATAATAGGAAAATACACAATAAAAAAGATCAAACAAAATGTGGGATGGGCAATAGGGTACAACTCTGCACTTATACCTGTAGCTGCTGGGATTTTGACTCCGCTCCTCGGTTTAGGAATATATTATGTATTGCCAATATTTGCTGCTCTGGCTATGGGATTAAGTTCCACAACCGTAGTATTGAATTCCATGCAATTGAGAAAACATATGGAGCGGAAAATTGCCCTGGCTTCCATGTGATTCAGTTAAATTTATAAGTATTTTATGTATTGTTGTGTATGGAATTGAGAGTTATAGGGATGTCTGAAGGGCGCAGGATTCCTGACAAATTTACCTGCAGCGGGAAAAACCACTCCCCGAAGATTGAGATACATGATCGCAATGAAACAGGATATTATTTTATAGTTATGAATGACCCGGATGCGCCTTCAGGTTTATTCACGCACTGGATCATATACAATATTCCGGCGGGAATAGTAACACTTGAAGAAAATATCGGGAATAAAGAAATTACAGAAGAGGGATATTATCAGGGATTGAATGATTTTGGGGAGCTAGGATATGGTGGCCCATGCCCTCCAAGAGGTGATGGAGACCACAGATATTTCATTAAAATATACAGGACCGATGAAGCAGTAAGCAGAAAGAAAATTGATGCAGAACACGCATATGAAATTCTGGATAAATTGAGCCCGGAAGCCGAATTTTACGCTCTTTTCAGTAGGGAATAATTTTTATTATTCCATACCTTCCAGTGCATTCAAAAGGGCTCTATATGCCTCAGGGAAATCTTTTCCGGTAATACAGACTCTTAAGTATGGTCCTGTAATTCCAAAATACTTTGCAGGAAGTGCTATAATCCCTTTCTTTGCAAGCTTTTCACTTACACTTTCCGATCCCTCTGCAGTATATCCTGAATAATCAACAAAGGATACGGGCATTGCAAGCGGGTCTTTGCCACTATAAAATTTCAGTTTTCCCTTTTCATGGATCAGGACTTTATGGTTGCTGTTTATAATTTCCTTCACATTTGCAAGCAGCTCATCGTGTTTTTTCAGAATCTCATATCCAGCAGAAACGTTTATCCAGGACACATCTTCAGTAATGAGCCCTTTGAAGCCTTCAAGTTTCGCAGCTTCATCCTTATCAGGTGCTATAATATATCCAAGCCTCAGGTCTCCACCACCATATACCTTTGTAAATGTGTTGACTATGTATCCATTGGTATACCTGTATTTATCAAGTTTTTCAACAAATTCCATAAATGTTTCATCTATTAAGCATGAAGAATACTTATCAGGAAATTTAATCAAAGTACCTGTGGGGTTATTTGGATTGCTTGCAACAAACAATTCATTTCCTTCTTTATAACCAAATATTTCAGGAGTTTTGTATATCATCTCATATTCAGGCTTATTTACAATGAATGTGTTATATTTTGCATGCAGGTGATAAAGCACCATTGAAAAAGCTTCTGTGGCACCATGTGTTAAAACAACATTCTTTGCATCCACGCCATGAAGATCGCCTATCTGCTCTTTAAGGTCTGTTTCATGCCCCGGTGTAGATTTATTAAAATATTCCTTTAAGTCAAAAACCCCTGACATGCCACTATGGCTAAGTTCGTATTTTCCGCTGTGTTTGTTGAGCCAGTCTATTGTTTCGCAATTCATAGTTGTATATTATCAGGTTATTATATAAATTTGATGTTTTATTTTCCATATTTTATGCGAATAAAATGGAACGATTGTGTCCATAATTTTGTGTATTTATAAAGGATACCGCTTATTGAACATTTCCTTTATTTCATCCTTGCATTTATAGTATCCGTTCATCTTCCTGAATGCATGCTTTGAATTGTATTCTATTGACTTATAATAGAATACCTTCATTGCTGAATCCTCATCAGGGAATGATGATATTGTTTTTACCCTTCTCCTTACCTCTCCATTTAACCGTTCTATAGCATTGGTAGATTTCAATGATCTCCATATACTGGAAGGATAATTATAGAACCTTAATAGCTTTCCCAGATTCTTTTCAGTATTGTATATTACCTTAGGATACTTACTCTCCCATTTATATTTAAAGTCATTGAATTTTATTATACCCTCTTCTTTACTGTCACATTTAAACATTTTATTTGCGTCTATAGATATTTCCTCAATATCTCTCTCCCTTACATTGGATTTTAATCCCCTGGTATAGTGTATTGTACATAGCTGGAATTCTGATCTGGGATATATTTCCATTACTTCCTCATCTAAGTTCTTTATTCCATCTGCTACAATCAATAATGGCTCCTTTAATCCCCTGCTATAAAGGTCTTCTAATACTTCCTTATAACTATTATGTGATTCTTTAACTGTTAAATAGAATCCCAGTACTTCGTATTCTCCAGTTTCTTTAATTCCTAAAGCAAATATAACTGGCTCTTTATCCACATTTCCCCTTCTTAAATAGAAGAATAATCCATCCAGGAATATTGCTATATACCGTTTATCTAAAGGCCTGTTAACAAACTTATAAACCTCTTCTATGGTTAAATCTGTTATTCTTGATATAGTAGATTTAGAATATTTATTTCCTAAAATATCCTCCATTATACCTGCTATTCTCCTTGTAGATATTCCATTGGAATACATTGATACTATAAGATCCTCTATTCCTATTGATCTGTTATAGGGCTCTATTACCTTTGTATGGAAATTGCTATCCCTGTCTCTGGGGATATTTAACTGTTTTATTTCACCATACTTTGTCTTTAAATCTCTTTTATATTTTCCATTCTTTATTCCTGGATTTTCCTCTAGATATGCATTTAATTCTGTTTCCATTAATTTCTCTATTTTCTCTTTTATTGCTTCCTTTAATATTCTATCTATATCTACATTCTCAAGAGCCGATATGTTTATATCTGTATTTTCCATATTTTATTACCTCCTTGTGTTCAAAAGAGGTATACTTTCCTGTTATTTAATGATTAAATTCATTAGTAACAGGAGAGTTTATATTTACACATAATTACATACACAACCATGGAACCACAATGATTTATGTATTTATTGGCAATTATATATGCATGGAATCCGGTAAATATCTTTATTATGGCCCGGTTGCAGGCTTTATTTCAGCAATATTCGAAGCTATCATGTTCTACCTATTTGATATAGCTGCATCGCTTCCTCCGGGATACCAGTTCACGGCAATAGGATCCCGGCTTCTGCATATATCCGGATTTTATGGAACTTTATATGGAATGTTGTTGCATTTCGTGGTAGGTACAGTTGTAGGCATAGTGGCAGCGTTAATTTCCTATTATGTTATTGCTTTGAGAATAAAAACAGTTAAATCAGGGCTTTTTATAGGAATTCTTGCAGGATTCCTGGTTCTGCTGGTATTCAGCCTTCCGGTAAACATATTATTGCTGCATCTTTATGTATACGAAAAATATTATCTTCCATCCACAGCTTTTTATTATTCAATGCACATATTTTACGGTGCTGTATGGGGAATATTTCTGGGGTATTTTATATCAAGGCAAAGGAAATTATCATAAATTTGTGAAGTCTACTTCTATTATAATCGAATAGATATATTTTTATTTAATATTGCCATGATGTCGCATGGATATAAGCGAAAAGATAGCAGGGGAAATAACAATATCCGATACACCCGGTGTAACAATTAAAAAATGGCGGGAAGAGTTTGGCATATCACAGATGGAATTGTCAAAGTTTATGGATGTTTCACCATCAGTAATAAGCGATTATGAATCGGGAAGAAGAAAATCTCCCGGTGCAAATTCTATAAAAAAAATTGTTGATGCGCTGGTAAAAATAGACGAGTCCAGGGGAGGGCATCTTGTTCGCAGGTATAACAGCGGAATACCTTCGGATGCCCTGCTCGACATAAAGGATTATGACCATGACATAGAATTGCGGTATATTTTAACAAAAATCCGCGGGACACCATGTTCAACTGCAAATTTGAAACGCAACATACGTGGTTATACCATGATAGATGGAATTAAGGCAGTACTGAAATTTTCCTACGCAGAATATACAAAGCTTTATGGATGGTCCAGCCAGAGGATAATATTCATTACAGATGTTTCAATTGGAAGGAGCCCGATGATAGCAATAAGGGCACATCCATTGAAGCCTGCAGCTGTGGTTTATGTAAAGCCCGACAATGTGGATGAACTTGCAATAAAACTTCTGAAATTGAAAATATACCACTGATAAAGACAGATATGGACCATAAATCCATATCAGCTGTTATGAACAGCTTAAGATGAAAATATCTTTTTCAGATACCATTCCACATCAAATGGGATAATATCATCCATTTCCTGCCCTATCCCTACAAAGAGAATAGGTTTCTTGATTCCAGCTGAAATACTTATTATTGATCCGCCTTTTGCATCCGTGTCAAGCTTTGTTACTATCACACCGTCATAGTTTATTTCACTTGAAAATGTCAGGGCCTGGTTTATTACATCCTGGCCTATCATGGCATCCAGTACGAGGATTGTCATGTCCGGTTTTGCAACACGCTTAATTTTTTTCATTTCATCCAGGAGATTTTTGTTTGTCTGCATCCTTCCTGCTGAATCTATTAAAACATAGTCCATTTTTCTTGCTTTAGCATGTTCTATGGCGTCAAATGCAACGGACGCAGGGTCGCTCCTGAAATCATGTTTAATGATTTCCACCCCAACATTGCCAGCAAGAATGTTTAGCTGGTCAATAGCTCCAGCCCTGAAAGTATCGGACGCAGATAATACTACACTTTTATTATTGCTCTTAAGATAGTACGCCAGTTTCCCTATGGTTGTTGTTTTTCCGGTTCCGTTTATGCCAAGAAACAGTATTACAAATGGTTTTTTCTCGACGGTGAGAAGGTTAACAGCATCCTTATTATTGTGCTGGATAACATCACGAACCACACTCTTTAATTCTTCTTCAACTGCAGGATAATCAATTTTTCTCTTTAATTTGCCGAGATTCGCCTTTAATTTTTCAATAATTTCCTCTGTGGCATCATAGCTTACATCTGCCTCAAGGAGAGTTTCCTCTATGGTGCTTTCAAGTTCATCCCGCCTTATTGTTTTTTCCTTCTGTGGAGCCACAGAATCCCGGGTTGCTGTTAACGAATCTTTTGGCCCATTTTCCCTATTTCCGGAAAATATATCCGAAAATTTCTTTTTTAATTTGTCAAACATTACCTGTTTCCTTCCTGGGCCCTCTGGACAGAATACATGAGGGCATCGTAATTATTCTGAGCTGACTGTTTCTGCTTTAACAGGTTGTTGTATGTATCCTGCAGGCTCTGTATATTTTCTTCCATCCTCTTTATAGTTTTTTCTTTTTCCTCCTCTATAAAAACACCGGAGCCTACCGGCACAATAATTTTTGATGTATCCAGTGCAGCCTTGGAAAATAGGCCAGATCCGATGGATATTTTTACATCCTTTGATTTCTCATAATCTGTATCCTTTAACAAAGCAAGTGTATCATTCGATTCTTCAAGTGTCTTCAATAATAAATTCATTCTTGAATCTATAGTTTCCAGTAAGTTTTTTAAATATTCAATCTGTTCTACCAGTTCATTTTCTCCTGCCATTTAATTACCTCCAAATTTTTTCCTGTTATAAACAAGTGAGTCTATTACAGGTATAGGCTCACCGGATAAATAATTTATCAGGGCGCCACCCCCGGTTGATATATATCCCATGGAATCTGAAAGCCCGAATTCATTAATTGCATTTATTGTGTGCCCTCCCCCGACTATTTTTGATGCAGGGCTCTGGGAAACTGCATTAAATATTTCCCTGGTTCCAAGTGAGTATTCATTTATTTCATACATTCCCATCGGGCCATTGAGAAATATATTTTTTGCTTTTTCTATAATGCTGCTAAAAGTTTTAATGGACTCAAATCCGATATCTGCCAGCAACTGGTCATCTTGAACCTTCTCACCTGTTTTTATTTCTGTCTGTAAGGGATTAAGCATGAAATCTTCAGGGAGGTATATGCGATCGGAGAATCGGGATAACAACGATTTGCATTCCTCCAGCAATTTCTTATAATTTTTATCCTGTTTTTCGATGAATTCCATGTTCCTTTTCCCTATGTCTATCCCGGAAGCCCACAGGAATATGTTTGCTGCCACACCACCAAAAATTATATTGTCCACTATCCCTTTCTCCAGGAATGGGCCTGTTACCTTTATAGCATCCCTTATTTTGGCTCCACCCATTATAGCCAGTTTCGGATGTGATTTAGAATTCATGAACCTGTCTATGCTCTTAATTTCAGTTTCCATAAGCCTGCCAGCTATATTGGGCTTTATATCCTTGAATCCGGTAAGTGTTGTCTGATCCCTGTGTATCGCAGGAAAAGCATCGATTATAAAGTAATCAAATAATTTTGATAAATTTCTGACAATAAATGTGTTTTTCTGGGCAGTCCCATCATCTTTTATAAGTATTTCTTCGCTATAGAATCTGGAGTTCTCCAGCATGATAATATCTCCATTTTTCATGTTCCTTATAGCTGTTTCCACTGCAGACCCTATCAATGAATCAACGAATAAAACATCTCTGCCTAACAGCCTGCCAAGATGCCCTGCATGTTGCCGCAAACTTACAAAATCACTGTCGCCCGGCCTTCCCTGGTGGGCAATAATAACAACCTTTGAGTTTTTAAGTTCGTTAATTGTCCTCAAATAATGAATGAATCTTGTATCATCCACTACTTCTCCGGTTATAGGATTAATTGGGGAATTTATATCTATTCTAAGATACACTCTCTTGCCATTGAAATCAAAATCGTCCATAGTGTAAAACGGGGACCTATCCATAGTTCATAATATGTAAGTTGTATATGATTATTTTTTAATCCACCATTGAAAGATGTGGTATGCCAGTTTTAAATCCAGGGAGACATATTATTCCATGTGGGAATATTTTAATAATACCGGTATATATTATTACATGTATGTTCCACGGGAATTCAAAATTGATGATATGGAAAAAATTGTAGATTTTGTGAAAAATTATAGCTTTGGCATAATTCTAAGCATATACAATGGAGAGATATATAACACTCAAATCCCGCTGATGCTTGATGCTTCAGGCAATAATATAGTATTGAAGGGGCATATGGCCCGTGCAAACATGCAATGGTATCATTCAAAAAACAATAAGGTGGCAGTTCTTTTTACTGGGCCACATCATTATATATCGCCAGAATGGTATAAGGAGAAAGATTCAGTTCCAACATGGGATTATATGACAGTACGTTTTGATGGCATACTGGAAACTATGGATGATATAGAAACTAAAAAATTCCTGGTTGATCTCTCTAAATCTTATGATCCAGAATGGACAAATAAAGGATACGATAAAAAGGAGTATTATGCGAAAATGGTTTTGCAAATCGCTGCATTTACCATTAAGGTTAATAAAATAACTGCTAAATTTAAACTTACCCAGAACCACCAGGAAGATATGGAAAATGTTGCAATTAATCTGGATAAGGTTGGAGACGAAGACGCACGCTTAATAGCCAGGTATATAAGAAGGGAAGCAGGAAAATAACTTTTTATACGGTTAATCTATTATGACATCAGGGTTTGTGGGGTAGCCTGGCATCCTTCCAGCTTCGGGAGTTGGAGACTCCGGTCCAAATCCGGACAGACCCATTTATAAACTTAATATATACACAATAGAAAGTTCTGGTGATTTTTAACAGGAGCATTAAATCAGAATAGAATGCGGAGAGTGGGATTTGAACCCACGAATCCCTGCGGAAATGGACCCTGAATCCATCGCCTTTGTCCTAGCTCGGCAATCTCCGCTTCCTCATAGCCACAGTTTCATTATGGACCATTTTCAGGATAGCTGGATATTTATTTTTTCCTAATAACTTTATCTTTTTTATGCTTGATTCGAGGCTTATCATATTGCCCGGACTTACTATTGTATGCTTATTTATTGCATACCCTAGTTTTTCATTATTGTAAACTACATATCCCGTATCATCAATTTTTCCCATCAGAAGCGATTTTGCTACCCCAATTGTAGCCCTGCCAAGCACAACGCCGGCAAATGTTGCCAATCCACACTTTCTGGGGTGTAGCAATCCATTTGCATCAATCAACAGCAATCCATCAACATTCACGGAAAGCTTTTCAATAAACGGGCTTTCTCTGTATCCCAGATAACCGGGTATGTATGGGAAATTAACCTTCATTTCCAGATTTTTTACCATGTATTCACCGGAATTATAGTATACAAGTGCACCGTAACCTGTACGCCCTTCATATGATACGTCTATAGCAGCATAATTTTCTTCATCCCGATCCCCGGCAAAATCGGCCATTGAAGCTATTTTTTCCTGCTCTTCCTGTAATTTTGCCAGCGGGTAATCTGTTTTAAAATCTGAAAAAAACCGTTCATTAAAATTTTCAACCATTCCATTGGAAATTATAATTCCATCCTTTCTCAAACGCCTGGCTTTTTCTTCTACCCCCAAAGCATATTTTCCCATTCTTCTGTCTGTGTGTACAACCTTGTAGCATGGTATCCTATCAGGGTCTTCATTTATTGACAGCATATATCCAACTGCCCTTGCCGCCCTGATATCTCCAAGAGCTTTTGCAAGTTCCCCATAGGTCGTTATATAACCTTCAGGTATCTGCTTAACAAGGCTATAGAAATAATCATAGAGGTTAATATGTGTATAATTCATCAAAAACTATACGCAATTACCATATATTATTATTCAGAATAATTTTATTCATTTTATGAATCATTTACTCATAAACTTTAAATTTTATCATTTAATACACCACCAATGTTCGAGTCATTCTTTTATAAGGTTGGCAGATATGTCAAGAAAAATAAGAAAAAAGTACTGGTATTCTGGATAATATTGTTCCTGCTTATGGCATATCCGGCAACCCTTATATTCAGTGATACTTCATATAACCTTACCAATTCCCTGGTTACAAAAAATTCCCAGTCAAGTAAGGCAAATGATATACTGAGTGCACAATTTAATGGTAGTTCGTCCGATCCATCCATAATTATTGTTTCAAATAATACTCCCATAGATAACCTTACAATAAGCAGAGATATGATGGCATTCCAGCATTCTATGGATTCATATTTAAAAAGCATAAATGTGGGGTATAATAGTACTACAAGTATTTTTACAGTTGAAAATAAGACGCTAATGGGTTATTCAAATAGTACGTATAAGCTGGAAAATGGTACCAGTGGACTGATTGAATACACATTACTTTTGAAGGAACAGGGTTATAACGAGTCATATGCTATAACGAATATTACGAGAACCTCACCAGAACATTCTACTTTTGATGACCTTCTGGGAGAACTTAATTTAACACACGGAAATGGAGTCCCAGATTTTGTAAGTTATGTTTATAATGACATTTCAGCGCCTAACAATTACACAGGAATAGAGAATTATGTTGTAAGCCTCGTAAATAGTTCCCAGATATATTTAATAAACAACGCGAAACCTTTAGCAAACCCGCTTATACAGATCAACACACCATATTATAGTAATTATTTGTACTCCCTATACAACAATTCAGGAAAGAAGTACAGTGCATTTGTTAGCAATATCATCAACAATACAACATACAACAAGTTTCCTGTATTGCCGTCCAGCTATGGCTCCTCATCTCTGATGAACCAGAAAAATTCAACACTGATAATGATATTTTCCTATAAGACCAATATTACAGCCGCACAGCAGTCACACATAAATTCAATTGAAAAGACATATAGTTCCAAAATATCATCGAGTTCATTTTACCTTGCAGGATCTACAGTAGCCAATAACCAGCTGGCCACTGAATCATTGCATGGCATGATTGTGGCTTTGATAATAGGAATAATTGTTTCAATAATAATTGTAGGATTATTCTTCAGGTCTCCTGTTACCGCCTTCCTTCCATTCCTTATATTCGTTTTCTCAGCTGTTATATCAGCTGGAATTAACGGGTTGCTATATAAATATATTTTCCACACAACTATATCCTTTATAACACCCACTTTGCTTTTAATACTAATCCTGGGTATAGCTTCAGATTATTCCGTGTATATTCTTTCCAGATTTCGATCAGAATTGAGGGCAAAAAACAAAGATGCAATACCTGAATCTGCAAAATGGGCCGGGCATGCAGTATTTACTTCGGGCACAACTGTTGCACTTTCGTACATTATATTATGGATATCAAATATACCGATATTCAGTGATGCAGGGCTTACCAATGCCATAGCTGCTGTGGTTACGATAATTATTGCAAACACATTGTTAATTGCAATACTTGCACAGTGGGGAAAGAAAACTTACTGGCCTGCAAAAATTAAAGAAAACCAGAAACTTCCATTTGAAAAATCAATGGAAAAAGTTGCACATGTTGCTTTAAATAACAGGAAAAAAATCATAGTAATATTTGTTATAGTGGCACTTGGAGCACTGTTCCTGTATTCCACAACACCAACAAATATGGATGTTTTTGAACTGATTCCTGCAAGCAGTGGTGTCCAGGCAACAAGCGTAATTAACAGTTCTCTGGGATATGACCTGTTTGACCCTGCATACGTAATGGTAAATTTCACATCACCAATTATGACTGTAAATAATACAACCGGGGCTATTACTTTTAATAGTACAGAGTATAATCAAACCCTTGCAATGGAGGATAAACTTGCGGCTTCGCCTTATGTCCACAGCATTTCAGGGCCCGGATATCCATATGAAAAGAAGGTCAATTACACGGATCTTGTATCTTCACTAGTTTATAGCAGTCAGTATCTAAATCAAACTGCCACATATATAGGGCATAACCACAAATCTGTTGAAATTGTAGTGTACCTTTCAAACGTGGCCTGGAGCAATCCTTCAACGAACTATGTAAATAAAATGCCCTCAATAGTCAACGGTTCAGGCAACTATACTGCTTATGTTGGCGGAACTACAGAATATCTGAACAATGCATATTCTTTCACATCCCATTCTTTCAATAATATGGTTCCATTGCTTGGAATTACAATATTTATCATTCTGCTGATACAGCTTGCATCTGCATTGACTCCAGTAAGGCTTATCCTTATGGTTATGGCTGCTGTTATGCTGGCACTGTCGCTTACATACATTATCTTCTATTACCTGCTTCACCTGCCTGTTATTATATTCCTTCCGTTATTTGTATTCATCACCCTGTTAGCC
This sequence comes from Ferroplasma acidiphilum, assembly GCF_002078355.1. Classification (NCBI taxonomy): domain Archaea; kingdom Methanobacteriati; phylum Thermoplasmatota; class Thermoplasmata; order Thermoplasmatales; family Ferroplasmaceae; genus Ferroplasma; species Ferroplasma acidiphilum. The sequence continues at coordinate 367,157 of NZ_CP015363.1, forward strand.
GTAGGGCTGGATTATGATATTTTCATGATCACCAAAGTTCAGGAAAACATCTCAAAGGGGATGAATACAGCAGAGGCTGTTAAGGATTCCATAGTGGAAAATGGCGGTGTCATAATTACACTGGGCTTACTGTTATTTGCAACATTCGGTGCATTATATTTCAGTGGATTGGGCATAATAGAAGAAATAGGAGTCGGGCTTGCCCTGGGTGTTCTGATAGATACCTTCGTAAGCTGGATGTTTTTTGTCCCTGCGATTATGACAGTAATGGATAAATATAACTGGTGGCCATCAAGGATCGGAAAGGACCTGCCTAAGGAAAAATAATTATACGTTGCGGCACTAAGGTGATATGAAGACATTCCTTAAGGTGATATTCAACAGTGAGGGTACAAAGCCCAGTGAAATAGTAGGTAGATTAAGGTCTCTTGGTTTCTCGCTTATAAAAGGTGAACAGGATATGGTTTACGAGTGGCCTGATTCAGCAACAGCCGACGATGCAATATGGTTTGCGGACAAAATACAGGCAACACTGCAGGGCTTTAACGTTTACTTTGAAATCGAAACTCTGGATTAAAAATTCTGCATCTTTCTATTTCTTAAACGGAATCCTCCTTATTTCACCACAGTAGGGGCAGCGGACCTGTACCATTTTATTTTTCAATTTGATTCCAGGGTTCTTATATGGCGTTTTGCAATGCTTGCAGTAAGAATGTTTTATGGAAGTATTTACCGAAATATTCATTCTCATCCCTATTTTCTCCATTAATCTTATATATCTTCTTGCCAGTGCAATGTTTTCTGTATTCTCTGCTTCATTGAAAAGTGTCTGCATCCGTTCCTTTGATATGTTTATAAGTACCCGGTCTTTCATTTCTATAAATATTTATTAATCTTATAAATATTGCCGTTTATGATTAAAATTATGGCGCTTGATGTGGATGGGACTATAACGGACCAGAACCGCATTATATGCCCGGAAGCGATAACCAGCATAAAGAAGGGCATAGAAAGCGGATTGCAAATATCACTGATCAGTGGCAATGTTATACCGGTAATGTACGGATTGAAAACATTTCTTGGCATCAACGCCCCGGTATTCGGTGAAAATGGCGGCATAATGTATTATAATGGTTCAATAGAGAAATTTTTTGACAAAACAAAGCCATTAGAATTCCTTGAATACATATCCAGCAGGTCATTAGCCACTCCATATTTCACAAACCAGTGGCGGGAAACATCTGCTGCATTTTCAATGGACCCGGGAAATGAAGCCATTGTATCTAAAGAAGCAGAAAAATGGAATCTGGAAATTGTAAATAGCAAGTTTACCTGGCATATAATGAATCCCGGTCAGAACAAAGGGTATGCAGTGGAAATTTTAAAGAAAATGTTTAACGCTAACTGGGATGAAATTCTGGTTGTCGGTGATTCTGATAATGATAATGCCATGTTCACCCTTCCTGTTAAAAAGGCATGCCCGGATAATGCAACAGATTCTTTAAAATCTATTAGCGATTATGTATCCCCCGAATCATATGGGTATGAAATAGGCGATGTAATGGCAAAATTCAATATTATCTGATATGGAATAAAAGGCGTTTAACCCATTATCTATGCTGCATTCAACCAGACAGGAAATATTTATATAAATCCAGCCTTAGGATTTGTCCACGGCAGGTTTTATATATTTTCCCATCCTATCCGCTACCAGTTCACCATTATCTATAACTGTTTCACCACGCATAACTACAGTTGACGGGAAAATGCCATTAAATCCATTAAATGGCGACCCCGGATTTTTTGAGTGGAGCCTGTAATCATTTATCCTTTCCATGCTAGAAAAATCAATTGACATGAAATCAGCATAATTGCCCTTTTTTATTTCTCCCTTTTTGAGATTAAACAGCAGGGCCGGATTCAATATGCATGTTTTATAAAATATATCGAATGGCAGTATCTTTTTCTGTACAAGGGCTAGCATAAGCGGAATCCTGGTTTCAACACCGATTATCCCGGCTTTAGAATATTCAAAATCAACCTTGTCATTCTGTATGTGCGGTGCATGGTCTGAGGAAACAATGTTAAATTTTCCAGAGATTAAGCCATTCAGGAGTTCTTTCTGTGTTTCCCTTGATCTCAGCGGCGGATTTACCTTCCCATATGCCCCTAGAGGCATATCATAATTGAGAAGAAGGTGGTGTGGTGTTACTTCCTTAACATAAGCTGTGGTGAAATCATGGGTCAGATGTGTAATAACGCCCTTAGAAAATTTCATGTTCCCTGCTTTGTCTATTGCAAGGTCTTCACATTCTGGGGGCCTTGTGGCTGAATATTCTTTCAGGTTCTTTGCTATCCCGGAATGTTTTTCCAGGCATTTTCCATCTTCAGCATGAAACAGCACTGGAATATTCATATTATTTATCTTCTGTATTCCTTTCTCCGTAAAATCAACAGTACCGTGGGCATTTGTTGTTTCGCCCATGTAGATTTTTATCCCTGAAGATTCACTGCTTATAATATCTGCATTGGTGCCCGTAAACATGGAATACAATCCAAAGTCGCAGAAGGCCTTTCTTCTTACTATGGCAAGCTTGTCACTGTAAGCTGCATAATTATCTATTTTCCTTCTGTTGTTTGGCATATCAAAAATAGTGGTTGTCCCACCAAATAAAGCTGAAATGCTTCCGGTCGAAAAGTCTTCCTTTTCTGTTTCCCCGGGGTCTCTGAAATGTACATGCGTATCTGTTCCGGCAGGAATAATAGCATTCTTCAGAATCTTTCTTTCATGGTTTATATGTTTTTTAATATCTGTTATTATTCCACTCTCAACACCAATGTCCAGTTCCTGAAAGGAACCCTGGAAAAAAAATTTGCCGGAAAATACATTATCATACATAGGAAGGTATAATTGGCAAATTAAAATAGATTGCCATTTTAATCGAAATTGTTATATTAATAAATAAAATGGGCAACAATGAAAGAAAGAAAGATATTTGATTATGTGAGGAACGTTGATTCTGTACTCATAATGAATGGCGGAGAAAATCAGGTCGATAAAACATTTTTTTACCTTACGGGAGCCAAATCAGGGATATTCGAAGGTTCATTACTTCACGTAAAGCCAGAAAAAGTTACGATAATAACATCAGCCCTTGAGGAAGAAGCCGCAAAGGAGACCGGATTTGAAGTGCTTATCTATAATACAACAGCAGAAAAAAATGAAATAATCAAAAATGCATTTAAAAATGATGTCAATGTGGGGCTTAATTATTCTGCACTTACCTTAGACCTCTATAAGCAATTAATGAAAATTATACCCGACAAGGAATTTATAGATGTTTCACAATCTATTGCTGAGTCAAGAAAAATTAAGGACGAATCAGAATTAAAGGATCTCAGGGAGGCAGCAAAAATAGCCAGTGATTCATTTGAAGACTTTACAAAGACACTGAAGGAAGGCATGACAGAGTCTGAGCTTGCAGCGAATATAGTTTATGCAATGATGAAAAACGGTGCCTCAGGGGAATCATTTAGCACTATTGTGGCTTTCGGGAAAAATTCCGCTATACCGCACTATATGCCAGGCAATGCAAAATTAAAGAAAAATGATTTTGTTTTAACCGATTACGGGGCATTGTACCACAGGTATTGCTCGGATACAACAAGGACAGTGGTTTTTGGAAGGGCTGATGAAAAGCAGAAGGATATTTACGAAACGGTAAAAAGAGCCCAGCAGGAGAGCAAAAATGCATTGAAGGCAGGAGTAAATGGAAAGGATATAGACATGATTGCAAGAAAAATAATAGACGAAAAATATCCTGGCAGATTTATACATGGCCTCGGGCACGGTGTAGGCATGGATGTCCACGACCACCCTGCACTATCCCCATCATCCGATTTCATACTGAAAGCAAATATGGTTATTACAGACGAGCCTGGAATTTATATACCGGGATTCGGCGGCGTAAGGATTGAAGATGACCTGATAATAAAGGATGGCGGCCATGAGGAAATAACAACTGCACCCAGGGAACTGCTGGAATTATAAAATGATAACATCAAATTTTTTTGTTGATTTTAAACTCATCGAAAATGTTGATGCAATAGATGGCATAGTAAACTCCCTCGTTCCTGAGAACCGCAGTTCGGTAAGGGAAGCATTTGAGTACCTGAATGGGGTCGTACGGAAATACGCGGATAATGAGGGCTATAATATTACAATGGGGAAGAATGCATTTGCCATTGCAATGTGGATGCTCCGTTACATAAATGAACCTGGAATGACATCAAGATTCGCCATTACCCAGAGGGATGTATTTGAAAGGGAACTCAACAGGATTTCAAAGGAAGACAATGAAAATATTATATTTTACTGTGACAGTGCAGGGATAGAAGCAACGGTGGATGGAAATACATTTCATATCCCATTCGATTTCTTTATTAAAAACAACAAAAAAATTTCAGGATTTAAATACAGGTTAGTATATCAGAAGCTAAGCAGGGGGACTATCTATTTAAGCAAAAATCAGTTTATACACCTTCTAAGGGAAGATTTTGTACAGAAACTGATGGATGTTTATAGCAGGATGGGCCCGGGTGATTCCCAGAATATCTTCCGGAAGTTCATAGGGGACCTTGAGAAAATAAAGAAGGATTTCCTGGAAATAAAGTCTAAAAACACAATATCACTGGGAGAAGTTGATTTTACAATGTTCCCTCCATGCATAAAAACATATATTACGCAGATGCGGGACGGAGAAAACCTCGCCCATCTTGCCAGGTTTACACTTGCCAGCTTCCTCCACAGCGCGGGGATGAGCAATGAAAATATGTTAAATTTATTTAAATTTGCCCCTGATTATAAGGAGGATCTCGCAACATACCAGGTTAACCATATTACAGGTGTAATATCAGGTACAGAGTATTCGCCGCCCAAGTGTTCCACCCTGAGGTCTAACCATCTCTGCTACATGGGCGATGATCCATTGTGTGCAAGAATAAAGCATCCCATGCAGTATTATGAAGCCAAAAAGAAAAGTTCAGGAAACTATAGAAAAAAATAATCTACAATTTCTCATTGATAATTTTTATTATTGTTGATTTTTTAATATCAGCGTCAATTACAAACATTTTTGAATCCTCATATGGAATTCTTGAATAATGGGCATCTCTCACTTCATATTTGAGATTCATAGTTCTTAATATCTGCTCCAGCTTATCATCGGAATAATTTTTTGCCCTTTCCCTGCTGATCCTCCGCCCGTATTTTCTTGATATGGCGGGGTTAAAATACTGTGAATAAAGTGTTATCATTTTACTAATACTGCATTGATAATTCCACTCTGCCCGGGCCTTGATGTAATTCTGGCATTTCCTTCTTCTGTAGATATTATCGTGCCTTTATTCATTATATTTCTCTGTACATAATGGGGATCAGCATTGTTTTCTTTTACAGTTAATATTTTCAGCTTCTTTGTGGTTTTGTCTTCCGGGTTGTATATGTTTGCAAACTGCTCTTTCAGCAATAGCAATTTCCTGTTGCCGCCCATTGTCCTGAGGCTCCTGCGTTCTGTCTCACCGATTCTGGTGAATGAGGGTTCCCTGCCGAGTTCATACCTTCTCTTTGAATGCTCCCTCCTTAACTTTCCTCCTGTAAACTTCTTTGTACTTTTACCCTGATAAATTGTCATATCATCCCTTATTTATTGTAATTATATAAGTTTATTTATGTATTATACGGCTCAACCAATCATTAACCGTTTATCATCTACAGAAGCAGGAATATTATAATTCCATGGATATACAAAAAATAAAAATAAACAGACGTAATTATATTTTACTGTGAACAGATATTCAATTATATTTAAAAACATCAAAAGTGTATGGTATCTTATCATTGTTGTAATAGGAGCATCACTTGCATATGCCTATCTCCGGCTGCTTGTTCCACTATATATTGGAGATGCTGTCAACAACCTGGTTGGAAAAAACTATATTATTATCCTCCATTTTGCCCTTCTTATTTTTGGTGTAACGGTGGCATCATCTATATTTGATTTTGCCATTGATTACTATGCAAATAAGGCAAGCCAGAAATTTGTTTACAATCTCAGAAAAAATGAATTTTCACATTTGCTGGCAAAAAATTATGAATATTTTAATAGCAATTCTACAGGCAATATACTTTCAAAATTTACCATGGATATAGAGACACTTAGAAGGCTTGTAAATATGTCACTTTCTAACCTTTTCAGTGTAACATTCCTTATTATAATAGCAGGCATTGACCTTACCAGGTTATATTACGGATTTACAGTAATATTTTTCGTGGTTATAGCACCAATAATTTATTTTACCCTTGTTATGCAGAGGAAGCAAAGAAAGTACTGGCGTGCCCTGAGGGACAAATACGGGACAATGAACAACCTGATCAACCAGAATATTATCGGAAACAGGGTTGTCAGAAGCTTCACTGCGGAAGAGGAGGAAATTAAAAGATTTAACAACTCTACAGACTCATATTTCGATGATTATAAGGGAATAGCAGGCGTAAGGTCTCTGTATAACCCACTTCTTGCACTCTTTTTAAGCCTTGCAATAGGATTTGTTTTAATATATGGCGGAATAGAAAGCATTGATTCCATCATCTCAGTTGGGAGTGTCATTGCAGCGGTAAATATATTTACACTGGTTCTCCGCCCTGTGAGGTTTTATGGGCGTTATATTTCATTCTATGAAAATGGCATGGCAAGCCTCGATAGAATTAACGCAATAAACAATGATAACTCTGACTATAAAGGTACACTGTTGCCGGAGGTGTATGGAAGAATAAGCCTGGAAAATCTCGGCTATAAGAGCAATAATTCAACTATTTTAACCGGTATTAATATGGATATAGCTCCAGGCGAAAGGGTAGCCATTGTTGGAGAGACCGGTGCTGGAAAAACCACACTGGTAAATATCATTTCGGGGTTATACAAGAACTATACAGGCCACGCATACCTGGACGGAACAGAGTTAAAGGAAATAGATGATAAGCTGATAAGGGAAAAAATTGGCATAGTATCACAGGATGCAATACTGTTTTCAGGGACTATCAGGTATAATATAACAATGGGAAAGGATTATACTGATGACCAGGTAAGGAATGCAGCAAAACTTTCCATGCTTGATGATTTCATTGACAGCCTTCCGTCAGGTTATGATACGCCGGTTGGTGAGAGGGGAATAACACTCTCCGGAGGGCAAAAACAGAGGATGGCTATTGCCAGGATAATAATCAGGAATCCACAGATTATTATATTTGACGATTCCACATCAAATCTGGATGCGGACACAGAGACAAGGTTTTTGAATACAATTCAAGGATTCATCGCAGGAAAAACCACCATAATAATAAGCCATAAAATCTCATCTGTAATGCTGGCTGAAAGGGCATATGTTATTGAAAAGGGAAGGGTTACTGAATATGGCTATATTAAGGACTTGATAAAGAGCAATGGCTCTTTCTCCGATATATTTGCCGGTAAGTTCAGGGGTGATGCGATTGAATAATTATTTTATCAGGCTTTTAAAAGAGATACTTGCATATAAAAGGAATTCCACAATAATTATTTCCGCCATACTGGCGTCATCTGTAATAGCAATGATCGGGCCTTACATAATAGGTATAGCTACAGATTCTATTATAGCCCTGAAATTTAAAATACTTATAATTCTGGCGGTACTATATCTTGGCATTTATATAATAAATTATATAGCAGAAAACAGGCGGACTAAATACATGATGAATACATCCCAGGCCGTAATAAAGGGGCTCAGAGACAGGGCATTCAGGAATCTTCAGTACGTACCATTAAAATACTATGCAGGCAAGAATGCCGGGCAGATTATAAGCAGGATAACCAATGATGCTGAAACACTTTCAGATTTTCTTACATTCCAGCTTCCACAGGTAGTTGCAGGCATAGCTGGAATTATAGCTTCCATATTTATTATGATCTACCTTGACCCACTACTTACAGTATACGCTGTTATTATTATCCCGATGCTGCTTGCAACTGTATTTCTTATGAATAAAAGAATTAAATTCAATTACATGAATGTGAGGAGAAGGATAGCAGAGCTTACAGGCAATGTAGGAGAATCTATTAACGGGGTAAAAGCAATAAAAAGCTCCGGAACAGAAGATGTTTTCAATGATAATTTTGAAACTGTCAACTCAAATAATTATGAAGCCAATATACGCGCAGTGCGGCTTACCTCACTGTTTTCAAGCATAGTCCAGATTATAGAAGGGCTTGGTATAATGATAGTACTCTATGAAGGTGGTGCAGAGGTTTTTGGCAGGGTTATAAGTATTGGAATCCTTGTATCCTTTATTGTCTATGTCCAGAGCTTTTTCAACCCTATTGTCCAGCTGTCCCAGTTCTATAATTCATACCAGTCTTCCTCCATAGCAATAGAGAGAATTTACCGCATAATAGATGAAGAAAATGATTATACAACCAACGGTTCTAACATACCTGCATTCACGGACAAGCTCAAATTCAACAATGTCACATTTTCCTATGGGAAAGAGAGGATAATAGACAATCTTTCCATGGTTATTGAAAAAGGCAAGAGGATAGCAATAATAGGAAAAACAGGCGCAGGAAAAACCACCATATCAAATCTTATATTGAATTTTTACAAACCTGACACCGGAACAATAACCATGGATGGGGTGGATATAAATAACTTTAATACCATGGAATACAGAAAGCTTTTTGGGGTAATTTTGCAGGATCCGTTCCTATTCGATGGAACTATACTTGAAAATATAAGATTTGCAGATTATTCCATTCCGGAAGAGGAAATAAAAGAAAAAATCTCCAGCCTCGGGCTTGACAGCATTATCGGGCCTCTGGGGTTATATGCTAATGTAGGTGAACGTGGGTCCAATCTTTCCGAAGGGCAAAGGCAGGCAGTTTCAATATTAAGGGCAGCTGTTAATAACCCGCAGATCATAATAATGGATGAGGCCACATCACAGCTGGATATGAAAAATGAATCTATAATTCAGAGTGCAATATTCAAATTTATGGAGGGAAAAACTATAATTATCATAGCACACCATCTCCAGACTATAATACATTCTGATTATATATATTACATAGACAGGGGCAAAACGCTGGAAGAGGGCGAACCTGACATGTTAATGGGTGAAGGGACGAGATTCTATGATCTTTACATAAAAAATAAATTACTGATTTAATCCTCCTTTTTATGATCCGGGGAGGGTATTTTTACCAGCTTTCCTTTTACCTTATCCGGATCATACCGTTTATCCAGTTCTTTCATTTTCTGCCTGTAGGCACCCTCAAGGTTAAAATGCAGGTGATCTGCAATGGCAAAGCATGAAAACAATATATCCGAGACTTCATTTTTTATCATTTCCAGTGATTTATTGTCCTTGCCATTCAATATGTTATTTTCAAATTCCTTATCCCTCCATAATAAAATTTCCAAAAGTTCATTGGATTCTACAGAGCAATTCATTGCAAGGTCTTTTATTGTGTGGAACTTCCTCCAGTCTCTTTTATCTATAAATTCAGAAGCTATGCCTTCCAATTCTTTAATATCTGACATGTTATGGTATTTAATAAATTAATAAATAGTTGACTGGAATGTTGGAATATTCCTTATCATTTTTTAAACTCTGAAATGATAATTTTGAACTTATTGTAAACTCTGGTTGTGCAGTAACTTTTTATAAAGCTGTAAAATGAAAGTTTTATCCTAATTTTATAAAAATCCGGTCTGTAGTGTATAAAGAAACTGATAAATTATGGATTTTTAAAAAAGCAGTATTAAGAGAAAACAATAGTGCGGAGGGTCGGATTTGAACCGGCGAACCCCTTTGGGAATAGATTTTGAGTCTATCACCTTTAGCCTGACTCGGTAACCTCCGCTTGCACTGATATTGCATCATATATTATAAATTTTATAATGAATGTTATTATTACTGTTTATGGAGCTATGCATTTCAATAGATGAAGATAACTGTAATGCACTGTATAATTCATTAATTCAGGACAATAATCAGGATATAGAAATGGAATGCACTAACAATAAACTTATAATAAAAATAATAAATGTAAAATTAAGTTCCATCTACAATCTTGTAGATGATATTATAAGGGACTATGAGACATATAAAAAAGTCGGTGAATTATAAAATTCACTCCTCAATTGTTAAATTGAGTTTTTCTGTCAGTTCCTTATATCTGTTTCTAATAGTTACCTCAGTAACACCGGCTACTTCAGCAATTGCCCTCTGGGTTCTTCTTTCCCCTGTGATGAGAGATGCTATATATATTGCAGCTGCTGCAACTCCTGTAGGCCCTTTTCCAGATGTCAGGTCATTGTCTATTGCCATTTTTAATATTTCCTCAGCCCTCTTCCTGGCTTCCATTGATAATCTAAGCTTGGAACAGAATCTGTTCACGTAGTCATCGGGTTTTGATGGGAGTATATTCAGTTTCAGGTATCTGGCCATAATTCTGTATGTCCTGCCTATTTCTTTCTTCTTTACCCTTGTAACAGATGCAATTTCATCCAGTGTCCTTGGAACATTTGTAATTCTGCATGCTGCATAAATTGATCCGGCTACGACTCCCTCTATGGACCTGCCCCTGATCATATTCTGCTTAACTGCTTTTCTGTAGATAACTGCAGATGTTTCACGGACATCATTGGGTATGCTCAGGTTTGAAGCCATTCTTTCCAGTTCTTGCAATGCCTGTGAAAGATTCCGCTCTGCTGCATTTGATACCTTTATTCTCTTCTGCCACTTCCTGAGCCTGTACAGCTGTGCCCTGTTTCTTGTTGGTATTGATTTCCCATATGAATCTTTGTTTTTCCATGAAATATCTGTGGATAATCCCTTGTCATGGATCGTGTATGTCATTGGAGAACCTGTCCTGGCCCTGCTTTCACTCTGTTCTGAGTCGAAAGCCCTCCATTCCGGCCCTTCATCAATATAACTGTCATCTATGACAAGGCCACAGTTGGAGCAAACTAATTCACCACGTTCATAATCTCTTACTAACTGTGAAGAACCGCACTCAGGACACTTGTCTATCTCATAAATATTTTTTTTCTTTTCTGTTGCCATTTTATCACCTTAACATTTAATATATACCTTCTGGATATTATCATCCTTGCTGGCTATATATGCGAGTGCATATGGACCTGATACAGGGCCTAATATTTTTGTTACTTTTCCTATAACGGCATCATATTCATTAACCAGTTTGTTATGGAGTCCGATACAGTCATTCACCCTCAATAATACCTCATTATTGAATTTATGTACTATTGTGCACTCAGTTTTCATATACACCTCTATATGCAAATTGAGTATATAAGCATTACGTAATATTATTAAAACTACCTGTTATGATATTAAAATATTCGTGTATAAACATGTATATTACGGCATTTACTTAATTGTTATACAGTTTATCAGTAAATTTTTATAGCCAATTTTAGCTCCAAAATATAATAAAACTTTAATACTTAATGTAATATCTATTTTAATATTTGGGTGTGTCTATGAAAACAGATGAAGTTAAGAATTGTCCTGAATGCGGGTCAATTCATTTGGTTAAGGATTATGACAGGGGTGAATTGACATGCTATGATTGTGGGATTGTTATAGAAGATTCCCTGATAGATCAGGGGCCTGAATGGCGTGCATTTGATTCTGAACAGGATGGGAAGAGGTCAAGAACCGGGTCACCTATGAGTTTTTTAAGCCACGACAAGGGGCTTGCTACAGAAATATCATGGTCAAATAAGGACTATTATGGAAAGCGGATTCCGCATAAAAACAGGTCGCAGATATACCGTGTAAGGAAATGGCATCAGAGGATAAGGGTTAGCAATGCTGCCGAAAGAAACCTGGCACTGGCGCTCCAGGTTTTAAATGAGGACGGGGCAAAACTTGGAATTCCGAAAGATATCAAAGAAAGTGCTGCACTGATTTATAGAAAGGCTGTTGAAAAAAACCTTATCAGGGGAAGGAGCATAGAAAGCATTGTATGTGCTTCTATTTACGCATCCTGCAGGATGATCAATATACCCAGAACACTTGATGAAATTTCAAAGGTTTCCGAGGTCAATAAGAAAAAAATTGGAAAAGCTTACCGCCATCTTGCCAAGGAACTGGCACTTAATCTACAGCCAACAACTCCATATTCATATGTATCACAGTTTTGCAATAAACTGGACCTGGACAAGCAGGTTATAATGGACAGCGAGCATATAATCAGGCTTGCCGGAGAATCAGGTCTATCTACTGGAAAGGGGCCAACTGGCATAGCTGCTGCAGCCATATACATCGCAGCCATGAAAAACGGTAAACAGCGTACGCAGAAGGATGTTGCCCGTGTGTCCGGAGTTACCGAGGTAACCATCAGAAACCGTTATAAGGAAATTAGCAAAAAGCTAGGAATAGATGATGTAGATTAAAATCCCGGTACATCAACTTAAACTTTATTGTTTTATATTGAAGAAGTCCGGACTCCTATGGATATAAAAGCTGTATGGTCTATTATATTGTTATCGGGCCTGGTCGCATTTTCCCGAACAATAATGTTGCGTTTTATCAGTTCCACTGTTTCCAGCACATAAAAATTTAGCTTCTTCATGGCTATAACATTCTTTTCTGCCTGATTAAAATTGGGAGAGTAAGTAACAAGGTATCCTCCCGGCACGATATATTTCTTCATATTTTCAACTACATCCCATGGATCAGGTATATCAAGTATAGCAGCATCATATTTGCCAGGCAAATTATCTGACCGGATATCTCCATGAATGGTCTCCCAGTTACCCGGTTCCATAAATCTCTCCACGTTGCCCCTCGCAATATCTATAGTGCTTTTGTTTATATCCATTGTAACCAGTTTGCCTCCATTTCCTATCGCTTTCAGGATTGAGTAGCTTAAAGACCCTGTGCCAGCGCCAGCTTCAAGGATGCATGTACCGGGGAGTATTCCTGCAGCATGTATTATGTAAGATGTATCCAGTGGCAATACTGCCTGGGTATTCCTTCCAGAAATTTCATTAAAAAATTGAGGGTCTGGCTTCAATGCTATAAATTCCCTGTTTTTTAACCTTACAATGTCTCCAGGTTCTATAAATGAATTCTTTGGAAGGTTTATCCGTTCCTTTCCGAAATAGGCTATAAGGTTCTTTTCATCCAGAATTCCGGAAATTTCCTCTGATTTTAATATTAACATTTATTATCACTTATTTCCTGCAAACATCAATAAAATTCTTGAAAATTTCAGTTCCATGCTCAGTATTATTTACCTCAGGATGGAACTGGACAGCAAAAATATCTTTTGTTTTATGGTAGAAAGCCTGCACCTTGCATGTATCTGATGAGGCACAGAGAACATATTCATCGGATAAGTTCTTAATTTCGTCGTTATGGCTTTCCCAGGCGTTAATGGTTTCAGGCATGCCGGCAAATATTGATTCACTTTTAATAAATGTAACCTTCTTTTTCCCATATTCTGGGTGAATTGCCTTGCTTACAGTTGCGCCGGAATTAAGGGCGATAAATTGTGCTCCAACACATATGCCAAGGATGGGATAACTATGGGTTTCTATATATTGTTTTATATATCCAAGTTTCCCCACCTCAGAGTCAATACTTGCAGGGCCTCCAGAAAGTACAAGCCCATCAAGCCCGTCCAGGCTTGTGTTTTCAACTGTGTTAGGGTATATTTCGGAATCCACGCCAAATGATCTGATAACTCTCCACTCCCTATGGGTCCACTGGCCACCATTATCAATAACGCCTATCTTCATTTCTTGATAATACATTTCCAATATTTAAATTGCTGGCTACACTTTTTTCATTTAAAAACCATCCGGTATAACGATAATATTAAATATTCCCTTTGATTTATTATATCGTGATTGGCATGAATGGGGAGCGTTATTTTTATTATATTAAACTTATAAACAACCCGCCTGATAATTCTGTGGTAGAATATTACGTAGATCTATCTGCCCAGCTGGAAAATGATTATGAATTATCTGTAAGCCAGATTACAGAGCTGGAGTCACTGATTGGGAACTATATAAAAATGAAAGCCAATCCGCATATAAAGGTTATAAACGCAGTTACAGGCATAGAAGAGGATCCGCCAAGGACTAAAATAGACGATTTTGGTGGAAATGCAGTTTTCATAGGGAAAGAAATAAGGCATGGAATAGAATGGGATGTGTACGAGCCCAGGGCCAGCAACAATCTTTTCTTTAAAAAATGGTATTACAATGAGAGAATAGCATCCATACTTGACAAAACCCTTGAAAAGGCAATTCCACACAGAATACCGAATTATTTCGATATACCTCCATGGATATTCGGCAATTTTTCATACAGGGGCATAAGGTATGTGCCCTTAGCTGAAATAATCAACAATGCAATTGAACTGGAAATAATACCCAATAAATATTACCTGGTACAGAAAGGCATAAGCAGGGAATTCATAGATAACATAAATGACAGCAATATGTGGCTGTAAGTGCTTAAAGTTAAGTTTAAATATTTTAGTATTATACTAATAATCATGGAATATAATATTACCAGGAAAGAAAGGGATTGTATAGTAGCCATCCACGACAGTTCTGGCTTTCCATTAAGGTTATTCAATATAGCTGAAATATTAAATATCAAACGTCCTACAGCATACGAACTGATTAAGCGGTTAGAATCAAAGGAAATTATAGAGAGAAAAAACGGGGTTATATATCTAACACCATACGGCAACACAATTTACAGTGAAATAATTATGGCACACAGGACACTGGAAGTAATGCTTACCAAAAGTGGGGTAAATTCCGAGAGGGCATGTGAGCAGATAGAAAAAATAGATTACCTTATGGATGACACATCAATACAGAAGCTTTTCATAAGTCTTGGAAACCCACAGACGTGCCCTCACGGGAAACCGGTAAAATCTAACTGATCATTTAAAAATCTTCCTGATTTCAGGTGATAAAAGAAGAGACCCTATAGCGAGAATTTTTTCTTTCTCTACATTGATGACAGACATGGACGCGTGCCTTATGTCCAGGCCAAAGCTTTCTATCTCCCCCAGTTTCAGGTAATTTGCCAGCACGCATCTTATAGGAAAAGAATGGCTTACCACTATGTAGTTTCCAGTATACGAATTTATAAGGTCAATCATTCTGCTGGTCTGGGATTCGAAGGATTCCATACCAAGTTCATCGCGGGATTTGTCAGGTATGTCCACTATCCTTTTGCCATTATACTCCCCAAAATCTGATTCAATGGCCCTGTTATCGGTCTTAATTTCAAGATTCAGGTATTGATTAATTATATTGGCTGTTTCTACCGCACGCAAAATAGGGCTTGATATTATTCCATCAAACTTTAGCCCATTAAGCTGCTCTCCAGTAAATCTGGCCTGTTCAATACCTTCTTCTGTTAATCTATACCTATTAAGCTCACTGGAAAGTATCCCGTTTCTATTTGTATAGCTTTCCCCGTGTCTTATAAGTATAACATACTTCATAGCCAATATATTATTAAATGGTTTATAATTCTATTGAAATTTTGATATATAATCCGGTTCATATATGTATAATGATGGCCTGAAAAATCCTTTTTGCTATCAAATTAAAACTACTGGAAACTAAAATATGGCGGGCTATCAGTTCCAAACTGAGAGACAATACATGGTATTGAATTCCCATAACTCCGATTTTAATGTTTGCCAGGCTTACATATAATATTCAGTATTAGAACCTAAATAGCCGTAGGCGCATATAGAAACATAAATTAATGAATAAGTTTTTATCTTCTGGAGCTACATATTCATAAAATATTGTAATTTTAAAATCGATAGATTGATTTATAAAAATGCCATGACAGATTATGAATAAACTTGCAAATGAAAATAGCCCATACCTGCTGGAACATTCAAATAATCCTGTTGACTGGAATCCATGGTCTGATGAAGCCTTTAACCTGGCTAAAAAAGAGGATAAGCCTGTATTTCTCAGTATAGGTTATTCCAGCTGCCACTGGTGCCATGTTATGGAGCAGGAGAGCTTCACTGACCCTGAAGTCGCTAAAAGGATGAACAGTACATTTGTATGCATAAAGGTCGACCGGGAGGAAATGCCCGATGTGGATAGCCTCTATATGACATTTAGCCAGGTAATGACAGGGACAGGCGGATGGCCACTGAATGTGATACTCACTCCTGATAGAAAACCAATTTTTGCATTTACCTATATACCGAGGGTTTCCAGAAATAACATGATAGGCATAATGGAATTAGCAGAAAATATTGACTATCTGTGGAAGAATAAGAGGGGCGAAATGGAAAAAAATGGCGATGAAGCCATATCAAGGTTAAGGAACATGGAGAGGAAAGAAGAAAACAATTCTCCTGTGGATTATAAAAAAGCCATAGAAGCTACCTATGAGTCACTTAAAAGAAATTATGACAGTGAATACGGAGGATTCGGGAACGCACCGAAGTTTCCTTCATTCCATAATATTATTTTCCTGCTGAACTATTATAAAGCACATGGAAAAGAGGAAGCCCTGGAAATGGTGAAACATTCACTGCGCATGATGTATATAGGGGGCATGTATGACCATGTTGGAGGTGGATTCCATAGATATTCAACCGATCCATTCTTCCGAATCCCGCACTTCGAAAAGATGACATATGACCAGGCAATGGCAATAATTGCATATTCATATGCATATGATGTTACCGGTGATACTTTCTACAAAAATGTTGTCTATGAAATATATAAATTCCTGAAACAGGAAATGTTTTCAAGGGGATTTTATACAGCTATGGATGCGGATTCTGAAGGCCAGGAAGGAAAGTATTATACATGGACATATGAAGAGCTGGTAGAAAATGCAGGAAAGAAATTTGTTTATGACTTCAATATACTGCCAGAAGGCAATTTCTACGATGCAAATTCCCGCCAGACAGGGCGAAATATACTGTATATGGGCAGGGATATACAGGGTGATCCAACAACACTCTATAAAAACGAGCTTGAAGCATTGAAGAAAAGCAGGGAAAAAAGGATAAAACCATTAACAGATGATAAAATTCTAACCGATATAAACGGCCTTGTGATAAAAGCACTTTCCATAGCTTCCATGATTTTTAATGATAAAGACATGCTCAACACTGCTGAAGGGTCAGCCGATTTTATCATGAACGATATGTATACAGATAAAAAGCTGATGCACTCCTACCGGAATGGAAAATCATCTATTAATGGCATGCTTGATGACTATTCATTTATGGTTTCTGGCCTCCTATCATTATACGAAGCATCCTTAAATGACATATATCTTGACTATGCCCGCGATCTCCAGAAAACAATTATGGATACATTTTATGATAAAACCTCTGGTGGTTTCTATAACGGCATGGGAAACCTGCTTGTAAGGCTTAAGGAATCCTATGACAATGCCATACCATCCGGTTTTTCCTTTGAGATCGGCAACATGATTGTTTTTAACTATATTGATGATAAATATAGGGTGGAACTGGAGAAATCAATCAATGCCGTATCAAAGGACATAGAAATGCAACCCATGTTCTTTACATATACAATTTCGAATTTCTTTAATATGGTTGATTTCTATAAGGTTTCTACTTCATCTCCAGAAGTTATGGAATACCTGCAACAGCACTATCCCTATAACTACTTCTTCCTGAAAGACGGCAGTAATGAAATCTCCGTATGCGATACCAATAAATGTTATATCGTTAAGAATATGGATGAACTGAAAAAGCTAATCAAGTGTTAAATAGCCTGTAGTAATATGAAATATTATGAAATGTATCCTATGCGGTGAAAATGAGGCGTATAAACTTGGACTATGCAGGAGTTGCCTTTCCGATAAAATCCACCTTAAATCAGATAATATGGACCTTACTGTGTGCCCTAAATGTGGTGCAGTGAGGCTTAATAAAAAATGGCATTACGACAATGCTGATAAATACATAATTAAAAGTGCCACTTCACATGTAATTATGGATAAGGAAGATAAGATATCCAGTGTAACATCATACAATATAGGTGAAAATGAGATATCCATGGAGTTAGTAGTGGAAGACAGGAATCTCGGTGACGTGGAGAAGGAAATATCTATAAACCTTAAAACTTATAAGGAAAGCTGCCCGGTTTGCAACAAGGTTACAGGATCCTATTACGAATCTGTGATACAGTTAAGGACTTATACAACTGCATACGGGAAGATACTTGAAGAGGCAAAGGATACGATAGTTAAATTTATGAAAAACCTCAACAAACAGGATCCAAACTCCTTTATCTCCAGAATTGACACATTAAAAGAAGGTCTTGATATATACCTCGGTAAAAAAGAGGATGCTGTAAAGATTGACAAGCTGATGGAACTTGATTATTTTTGCAATATGAAAATAACAAAATCACTTGCCGGGCGAAAGGATAGCAAAGACCTATTCCGGTACACTCATCTTGTACGTATACTGGACCTTCAGAAAGGTTCTGTGGTATATAATAAAGCATATTATATGGTCAAGAATATCAAGCCAAATACAATAGAGCTTCTGGATATACACAATGGCAGTACTTTAACAGTAAGTTCAAAGGAATTCTTCCGGGCTACATACAGAATAGTAATGAAAGAACCGGAAGCAACTAAATTTATAGTTTTATCGAGTACAGATAATGAATCACAGCTTATGAATTCCAGAACATTTGAAATTATTACATTCCGCAGCCCTTTTAAGCAGAAAGAAGTAAACCTCTACAAATACGAAGGCGTATTCTATCCCCTGTGAAAAACATTTTAAAGCTCTTGCGATACGCTTCCATGGAAATAAAATCAGAATGGGGGCACTTAAACAGGGTTATAATGCACAGGCCAGGAACAGAAATAACATATGCAATGCTGGCACCTAAACCATTTTTATTTGAGCGACCGTTTAACTATTCCATTGCAAATAAAGAACACCAGAATCTTGAAGATACTCTGAGGGAAAATGGTGTAAAAGTTGACCTTCTTGAAAATTTAATCGTTGACGAAGCAGAAAAAAAAGCGTCATTCCGCCAAAAACTGGAAGAAAAAATAATGGCGCTGGTAAATTTTTACGGTACAATGGAATCAGTAGAGGAGGCAAAAAAAGACATGGAAAAGAATATAAAATATGTTGACCCGCTTTCCCTGTTCCAGGCATTAATAATGGAACCATCAATAGACCTTAAAGAGTACGTTCCCGGGATACAGTATCCAAGGGTTTACTCTAACCTCCCACTGGCCAATCTTTATTTCATGCGTGATCAGCAGGCTGTATCATCCGGAGTGCTTTTAGGAAAAATGAAAATGCAGCAGAGGAGAAAAGAAACTGATATTACATCATTCGTGTTCAGTGAAATTCTGGGGGCGAAAACCAAAAAAATTACGGAAGGATTTTTTGAAGGAGGGGATTTCATACCCTGCGGAGATTTTTGCCTTATAGGTACGGGAAACAGGACAGATGAAACAGGTGCAATGGAAGCAATCAATTCAGGGATTTTCAATTTTCCCCGGGTAGCAATTATTACCAATCCTTTATATGATTTCATGGACGGGCATGATGTAATGGTCAATATGCATCTGGATACCTATTTCAATATACCTGCAAAGGGAATGGCTATCACATCCGTTGAGCTTGCCAGGGTAGCCCGGGCAAAGATATATACAAGGGATAGGGAAGGGCATTATGCACAGGAAACAGAAACAACGCTTTATGATTTCCTGAAAGGGGAAGGCTATGAATTTATTAATCTTGGTATAAGTGAGCAGCTTTCATACTCTTCCAATTTTTTGACGCTGTCTGATAGGAAAATAGTGGCAATTGACTCTTCAAAAGTAATAAAAAAGCTCCTTGCAGAGAATGTTTTTGACACTGATACACGCCAGAAAATAATAAAAGATATGGAATTGAAAAGTGGAAAAATGTTCCCGGACAGCGATGCAATGGCAAAAAGCGGGATAGATGTGATAAAAATAGACCTAAGTGAAATAACAGGCGGCTATGGCGGAGCCCATTGCATGACCTCAGCAATTGATAGAACATAATTTTAATTTATAATTTTATGGCTTCAATTCCGGGAAATGTATCTATTCCTGCAATAATGTTTATCCCATATTTAGAAAACATTATAAATTTATAAGCAATAAAGTATTTCACTAGTAGATTAAGCTCAATTAATAAGAGGGATTTAATGGCAGATAGAAGAAGGTCAACTACAAAGGATAAATGGAAGGAGAAATCGTGGTACACAATCGTCGCTCCATCATATTTTGGAGAAAAGGAAATCGGGTTAAGCCCCAGTGCTGACCCTAAGTATATGATAAATAGGACTATAGCGGTTCCTGTATCAACTTTTACCGGAAATTTTAAGAAAGCTAGCTCTATGGTTTTATTCCAGATAGACAACTGTGAAGGCAAAAGATGCACTACTAAATTCATAGGGCACGAAGTCAGCGATGATACGATAAGAAGAATGGTAAGGAGAAGGAGAGAAAGGCTTGACATAGTCACAGATGTAAAAACCAGTGATCTTTACAACGTGGCAGTTAAGCTGGTTCTTGTTGCTGACCAGAAACTTACAGGTACAAAGAGGTCTGAAATCAGGTCTACAGCAGTAGATTATATACTTAACAAGGCTAAGGAAATGGATCTAGGGACATTTGCAAATTATGTCATAGGAGATGCTGTCTACGGTGATTTTGTCAATTCATTGAAGGATGTTTATCCTATTAAAAAAATAGAAGTAAGGAAAACCGAGATTGGAAAGCGCGATGAAGTACCGGATAAGGAACAGGAACCTGTAGAAGCTGTTCCAAATTGATATTTTCATAAGCCGGGGTGGCTCAGTTGGTAGAGCGTCGGACTCATAAGTGAAAAACTGAGATATCCGAAGGCCTCGGGTTCAATCCCCGACCCCGGCATGTTAATAAAAATTGAATTCGTTTTCTATAATAACATTAAAAAATTTCTGGACATGAAATAGTTTGAATAATATATTTGTACTTTTAAAATCCAGATGCATTGTTAAATTACCATAGTTTTGCGATTTAATTGTTTATTGTATCCGGTTATTATCCTTTCAAGAAATTCATTTTCTGTTTTATTCGGCCTTGGTGTCAATAATACATAAAATTTTCGTGGTTTTATAGCACTTCTGTGCAGATATTCATAGGGAACTAGCTGTAATCATTATACGGGAGAAAAATGTGTTAATCTGCTATTTTAGTTAAATTAAAAATTTGTAGTTAAAAAAATATTATTCAATTGGATTAAAAAATATCTGGAGGATTATTTGGACCCTCCCTTTCTCAACATTATTGCTACTGCTGTACCAATAACTGCCAGTGCCACAACAATACCGACTATTATGTATATGTCTGTGTTTGAAATGGATGTTGAAACTTTTGAGAATTTAGCAGTCTCAGAAGTTGAATGCCCACTTACAGTGAAAGTTCCCTTGACTGCATGATATGCACTGTCCGTTGAGCTAGCAGTGTACGCGTAAGATCCATTCAACAGGCTCACCGTGTAGGTTGTTCCTGTCAATGGCCCTGATGAAGCCATGGAGGTTATGTTCAGATACCAGGTTGTTCCAGATGGCAATCCCGTTTCCTTGAATGTTACCGGATACACTATGAGCACGGCTGTAACCAACACGGTTATGTTATTTCCATTAACTGTTTCAGTTCCCGTAGATGGAGTGGCACTGTAGTCAGCTGGAACTATTATAGAGAATGGATACGATGCATTTGTCATAGTAAAATTGACAGATGATGAGATGGTTGTTGTGGTTATCCCATCCAGTGTAACACCCCATTGTGTTCCAGATGCAAGCCCTGATTCATTGAATGCCACGGTGTAGGTAGCCTGATTTGGTGCTGCAAATGTAATTCCCTGGTATGCAATTTCCCCGTTAACTATTATACTTCCGGTTGATGGAAATATCTTGTCAGCAGTGCTGGAAGCAACTGAGAAGGCATAGGTGCCATTTGGTTCAGAGAACGAGATAGTAGGAACGGTAGATGATAGTAATACGCCATTCAGTGTGACATTCCATTGTGTTCCAGATGGCAGCCCTGCTTCTGTAAATGTAACTCCATACATCGCAGCAGTTATGGACTGTGGCTCGAGAGGTGCAGTTATTGTATCAGACTGAAGGGTAACGGCGGTTTGAGCCAGTGCGAGTCCGGTCATGCTGGAACCGGTAGCAATTGTAATTGCTGTCTGTGAAAGTATTGTTCCATAAAATGTTGCACCTGTTCCTATTGTCGCTCCGCTTGCAACCTGCCAGAATATGTTCTGGGGCTGTGCTCCACCACTTAGAATAATATGTGCTCCGTTACCGAATGTAAGTCCGCCTGATATCTGGAAAATCCAGACTGAGCTTGAGTTCCCGGTGAGTGTTATACTTGTTGATATGGATACTCCAGTTCCCCATTTATATAATCCAGGTACAAGTGTCATACCGTTTAAATCCCCTGCTCCGAGGTTTACATAATTTGGATTGGTTCTTCCAGCTGCATTAGTATACGCTGTCTGCATATCGCCCACAGCAGTTGTTAGTGTTGAAGGAGTAGGCGATGCATATGTGGCTGCGTATACATTTCCGGTAACCATTGAGGACGTGGAAAACTGCCCTGATGAATTCATTGTTAATGATAAACCTGTTATGTAAGTGCTACTCGCGGGGCTAACACCTATGTTACCTACAATAGAAGTTGTTCCTGTGTTAGATATTCCAGTTTTTGCCAGAATTGCGTAATTGCCTGCTGTCCCGAGGTTCACTGGAGATATAGATACAGGGGCCAGTTTTGTAAATGATACGTTAACTGTAATTGCTGCTCCGTTGACAGTTACCGGGCTTGCAGGCGACACTGATTTCACACTAAATCCTGATACGTTCCCGATTGTGTAGGAATATATGTTATTTACTTCTGAGAAAACGATTGAGCTTGATGTCGATGTTCTTGATGTGCCATTCAATACTACGTTCCATTGTGTTCCTGATGTCAATCCTGTTTCATTGAATGAAACATTGTATGAACCGGATAAAAAAGGTGCTGCAGAAACGCCTGAATTGCCAGAATTTTGTGACTGACCCAGGAATAGCATACTTGATGACAAAATTAGTATAATTGATATAAGAATAACCAGAGTTATTTTTATTGTATGTTTTTTATACATATTACTATAATATATACATCTATATAAATGCAATAGGCTGGTTTTTTATACAGTTAGCTTAAATAACGGGGTGTATTGCCCATAAAAACACTCAATTAAAATGGTTAGGCATTACATTGGAGACGATATCTTTTGCTAATCCCTACATAACTTTTTAATCAAGAATTAGTATTAAAAAATGGAACAAAACATGGTAAAAACACTCAATGAAATGTTTTAGTGGTAGTTTATTTACAGGTACCTGTAAATTAAAATAAGCTTTTCTGGTGCTATTATAACAGATAAATTTCACGGGCAGCGTAGAAGATGGACTATGAATAGGAATACCTATATTTTATATTAACTGTATCATTTCATCCTTATATTGCAAAAAGCGGATCTGAAGTATTCAAATATGGAGATAATTTTCTGTTTTTTAAGTTAAGTAAACCTTTGCAGGAATGCGATTGCCGGGATTTGGACCCGGGTTAGTGGCTTGGGAAGCCACTGTGATACCAGGCTACACCACAATCGCTCCAGTGTGTATTGTTTAACAATATATAAATTTATAATATTTTAATCTGCCTTCTTCTAGCCAGGTCTACCACAGCAAGCCCCATAGAAGTTGGCTCATAGTTTTTGTCCATTAACCCCATGTCGTATAATTTTGCGCATTTTTCACGGTTTTCTTTTCTTAGCCGTTTTAATACCAGGAGTTTCAGGCATTCCACCTGCAAATATTTTATATATTCCCTTTCTGTCATATCCTTAAGGATGTAATGCCCCTTATTTGTTAATTCATAATAGGTATGGTGTTTATGCACTTCATTTGTTTTCTTTAGTTTAGCCTGCGTTCTCTTTACAGATGAACCGCTATACTTTTCCAGCAATTCCATAGAATAAAGCCTTTCTATATATATCTCAACATTTTCCTGGGGTATGCTGGTATAAATTTTTACATTTTTTGCATAATCAAGTTTTGCCAGCTGGAAATGCTCCAGAACCATAAGCATCTGATGGTCCATTGCCAGTTTTTTCTTAATCTCTGCATCCTCCATATATTTTTTATAATGTTATCATAATATAAAAATTAAATCGTTACAGGATACGTGTTATCAATACTCATTGTATAGGTATCGAAGCAAACATTAAACTACATCCTAGTGATTTCAATCTGGTGTTTATATGGAAAATTTAGATCCGTTTGATATTGCGCTGGAACAGCTTAACAAGGCTGCTAAAGTTATGAAGCTTGATAAGGCAAGCATCGATGTTTTGAGTTCTCCCAGGGAGATCCTTCAGGTGAGCATACCTGTGAAGATGGATAATGGAACAACTGAAGTTTTTACCGGGTTCAGGGTACATTATAATAATGCCAGGGGACCTATGAAAGGAGGAATCAGATATTATATTAAAGAAAACCTTTCTGAAGTAAAGGCTCTATCAGCATGGATGACATGGAAAACAGCACTTCTCGGGCTTCCATTCGGTGGTGCAAAGGGCGGTATAATATGCGACCCGAAGAAAATGAGCAAGATGGAACTGGAAAGATTGAGCAGAGGGTATATCGATGCCATAGCAAACTTCATCGGCCCTGAAATAGATGTTCCGGCTCCAGATGTTTATACAACACCCCAGATAATGGGCTGGATGATGGATGAGTACGAAAAAATAGTCAGGCATTCAGCTCCAGGAGTTATCACAGGAAAACCATTGACAATAGGCGGGTCTCTTGGAAGAGGAGATGCCACAGCCAAAGGTGGAATGTATGTATTAAGAGAAGGTGCAAAATACAAGGGCATAGACCTTACAAAGGCAAAATTTGCCGTGCAGGGTTTCGGAAATGCAGGCCAATTTGCTGTTAAATTCGTAAAGGAAATGTTTGGCGCAAAGGTTGTTGCAGTTTCTGACTCAAGTGGCGGAATTTACAAGGAAAGTGGCATAGACTATGCAGAACTTCTTGCACATAAAGAAAAACACGGATCAGTAGAAAACTTCCCCGGATCAAAGAACATATCAAATGAAGAATTATTAGAATCTGATGTTGATGTATTGATACCCTCAGCAATAGAAGACCAGCTAACCGGCGCGAATGCATCGAAAGTTAAGGCAAAAATTGTGCTGGAACTTGCAAATGGGCCATCTACACCGGAAGCTGATGAAATATTCTACAAAAACAATGTGCTGCTGTTACCGGATTTCCTATCAAATGCAGGCGGTGTTACAGTATCATATTTCGAATGGGTTCAGAATATAACCGGAGACTACTGGACGGAGGATGTTGTATACAGCAAGCTGGATGAGAAGATGACATTTGCAACAAAAGATGTACTGGCAACCCATGAAAAATACCAGACCGACCCCAGGACAGCTGCATATATAATAGCCATACAGAGAGTACTCGACGCTATGAAAGCCAGAGGACTCTTAAACTAATTTTTTATTTTTGTTTTTTCAAAAAGAATATTTATAACATACTAATCAATGTCATGATTATATGACTAGAATGAACATTTCTGTAAAGAATCTCAGGGACGTAGTAGATATGCTCGGTACCGTTGTAACTGAAGCTAAATTTAAAATAGGCCAGCAGGGCATATCTGTAAATGCTGTGGATCCTGCACATGTAGCTATGGTTTCACTGGAAATTCCAAAGGGCATTCTCCTGGAATATGATGTGGAAAGTGAGGAGGAATTATCACTTGACCTTGAAAAGGTAAAAGGTATTTTAAAACTTGCATCGGGCAATGATTCTTTCATAATAACAAAAGATAAGGAAAAATTAAGATTTGAGATAGGCAATATAATTAAAAGCATATCACTTCTTGACAACAGCCAGATAAGTACACCAAGAGTTCCGCAAATTGTTGCAGAGGATTATATTGTAATAAACAAAGGAGACCTTGAAAAGGGGTTAAAGGCTGCTGAAGATGTATCGGACGCCATAAGGTTTACAATGAACCCTGATAGCTTTTCCGCCAAATCAATGTCAGATGCAGATGAGAGTGAAATGATATTGCCCGGTGACAAGCTGAAAGAAATACAGTGCCACGAGTCTATAAAATCATCGTATCCCCTGGAATACCTCCTGAAGTTTATGAGATCAATATCTCCAAATGAGGAAGTAAAACTTTCCTTCAAAAGTGATTATCCACTTACAATTGAATTCAATCTGGGTTCAGAATCGGCGGACAGAATAAAAGGAAGATTTTTGCTTGCCCCAAGAATGGAATCATAAAGCGGGCACGAGGGGATTTGGACCCCTGATTTACAGCTTAGGAGGCTGTTGCCCTATCCATGCTAGGCCACGTGCCCATTTCATAGGTAATTAAACAAAAGCATTTAATTTTTTTTAATTGTCATGATGAAATAAATATTTTCATATCCTGATTTTCGAACTTTCTGGAATAACATCAGGATAATTATCCGGTATTGTTATTTTTACAAATTAAAACATTAATTTTCATTGAAGCCGCAGCAAATCTTAATGGGAAAGACCTTCTGCAATCTATGACCCATGAAACGCACAAATATCAATAATTTCCGGGCAGTTAGAAAAGAATAATAATATTCTGAATCATAATATTAAATAAAGCCCGTTGAATGCATCGTTATCCATTTCAGCATAGGAATTTTTTTAAGGCTAAATACTATATACACATTATAATGACAGATAATAATGGATTTTTAAGGTTAAAGTGGGCAAGAGACCATATGCCAGTTTGTGCTAATATACGTGAAAGATTTCTTAAGGAAAAACCATTCAAGGGAATAAAAATTGCGATGGCACTGCATGTGGAAGCGAAAACAGGGATATTTGCACTTTTGCTTACAGAAGGTGGTGCTGAAGTCCGTTTAGCCTCATGCAATCCCCTCAGTTCAGATGACAGTGTTGTCCAATCATTAAGCAAAGATTATAATTATATGGTTTATGCTAAAAAGGGAGAATCTGAAAAAGAATACTATGAAAATATTAATAAAACTATTGAAGCTGCACCTGATATTATCATAGATGATGGTGGAGACCTTACAAACCTTGTTGCCTCAAAACCGGAACTGGTAAAAAAAGTGATTGGTGGCAATGAAGAGACAACTACCGGTGTGGTAAGGCTTAAGGCTATGGAAAAAGCAGGGGCTTTGAAATTCCCGATGTTTGACGTCAATGATGCGCAGATGAAACACTTTTTCGACAACAGATACGGTTCGGGGCAGAGTGCACTGGATGGATTTATGAATGCAACAAATATCCTCATAGCTGGAAAAAATGCACTTGTAGCCGGATATGGGTATGTAGGCAAGGGAGTAGCCATGAGGTTAAAGGGCATGGGTGCGAGGGTTACTGTAACAGAAGTGGACCCTGTGAAAGCAATTGAAGCTGTTATGGATGGATTTACAGTAGATACAATGAACAGCGCTATAAGATACTGTGATCTCATATTCACAGCTACGGGCATGAAAAATGTGGTGAGCTATGATGATATGCTGGTTGCAAAGAAAGGCATAATAATGGGAAATGTAGGGCATTTTAACAATGAAATAGATTACTCCTCACTTGAAAAGAAAAATATAGGAAAAACACCTGTGAGAAATCTTGTTACAGAATATAAACTTGAAAATGGCAATACAGTGAATTTAATATCTGATGGAAGATTGCTTAACCTTGCAGCAGGGCAGGGGCATCCAGTTGAAATTATGGATTTAAGCTTTGCACTTCAGGCTCTGACAGCTGAATATATTGTGAAAAATAAGGGAAAACTATCAAACAAAGTTTATCCTGTGCCGGCGGAAATAGATACAGAGGTTGCAAAAATAGCACTGGAATCACTTAATTTTAAAATAGATACATACACAGAGGAGCAGCTAAAATACCTGGACAGCTACCAGGAAGGCACATAAATTTTTATATAATTTACTTATCAATAAACATGAAAATAGCGTCCGTAACTATAGATAATAAAAACCATCTTGCACTGTACAGAGAAGGAAAGTTAGCACTTCTGGATGATTATGGCATAAAGGCAACATCAGTTGCCGAACTTTCACATGATGATTTTGCAAAATTAAAAGATATAAACAGGTTTCAAGATTATACATTTTCATATAATTCTATTATTGATCAGAAATCAAGTCTGTTATGCATTGGCCTTAACTATAAAAGCCATGTATCGGAGCACGCTGGAGGGAAAATACCTGAAACGCCAGTGGTATTCTCAAAAGCAAATAATGCATTTACCGGAAATCATTCTATTGTTCAAACAGGGAATGGAATGCATGTGGATTATGAGGGAGAACTCTGCGTAATGATCGGAAAAACAGCCAGGAATGTTGGCGAAGCAAATGCCCTTAACTATGTGCTGGGTTATTTCATAGGCAACGATGTCAGTTCACGGCTAATGCAGTACAAAACAACGCAGTTCTTCCTTGGCAAGAGCTTTGATAATTTTTATCCCAATGGGCCATATATTTCAATAGGAGAAATAAACGACCCGCAGAACTTAACAATTCAAACAAGAGTAAACGGTGAGTTGAGGCAGGATTCAAATACAGGGCTTATGATATTCCCTGTAAATAAGCTGATAAGCTATATTTCACAATTTATGACCCTGAGACCAGGAGACTGCATTTCTACGGGAACACCGGCTGGAGTAATAATGGGAATGCCTGAATCTAACCAAAAATGGCTTGGAAAGGGCGATAAGGTGGAAGTTCAGATTACTGGATTGGGGAAACTGGAAACTACATTTGAATAAGATGCAGTATACACTTATACTTAAGCCATCTTTGAGTGCGAGGCGTAAAATTACAGCAAAGAAAAAGCGCCTGGAGAAATTATATGGCTATACAGGGTCACTGAGCAACAAGGGTGTACATATAACAATGGCATATCTAAGAAACTCCAGATTTCTTGATGTAAACCCCATAATAACACTTTGTGGAAAAACAGCACCATTTACATATGAGATAGGGGAAGTTGGTTATTTCGAAAAGGTCAGGAAGGGAAAAATTTCCTATATTGTTTTTTTAAATGTAATACCATCCCCGGAAATGTATGAATTCCATGAAGGACTTATAAAAGCACTGGGGGATAATACCACAGAAGTCGGGAAATTCATTCCCCACATTACACTTATCAGAAAAAATGTAAATGAAAATAATCTTAATGAAATAGTAAAATTCTGTGAAAACTTAAAAATTGACTGTAAATTTTTATCCACCTATTTGATTCTTGGAAAGCGTTCATCAGAATATTCCCGGTGGCATTTTGAGCACATTGATTTCCACAAAATTTAAAAGGAATTTACAATAACAACCTATGAAAAAAATTATTCTCATAATAATGGATGGGTTAGGAGACCGACCCAATAAGGAACTGGATGGCCTGACAGCACTTCAGGCGGCTAACAGGCCAAATTTAAACTATTTATCTTCACATGGAACTACCGGGTTGATGTCTCCTGTAGCATCAGGCATCAGAGCCGGTTCGGATACTTCCCACCTCTCAATTCTGGGATATGACCCCCATAAATATTACACTGGCCGTGGGCCATTTGAAGCCCTTGGTGTTGGATTGGAATTGAAACCGGGAGATATAGCATTCAGGGCAAATTATGCATCAATTATAGATGGAAAAATTGTTGACAGGCGTGCAGGAAGAATCCAGAACACTGCAGAACTTTCCAGCGCACTTGAAACAGAAATAGATGGGGTAAAATTCATCGTAAAATCCGGGGTTGAGCACAGGGCAGCAGTAGTTATGAGGGGCCCGAAACTCTCCGATAAAGTTTCAGAAACCGATCCCCATTCAGTAGATTCTTCACCAATGGATACAGAACCGCTCGCACCGGAAGCTAATTTTACATCGGCAGTAATAAATAAATTTCTGGAAAGGTCAAGAAAAATACTTGCTAGCCATCCATTAAACCGGAAATTAATATCCGAAGGCAAACTGCCTGCAAATGAAATTATGCTCAGGGGAGTTGGAAAAATGCCGGCTATACCATCGTTCCACGAAAAATATGGCATGAAAGCTGCATGTATCTCCGGGACTCCATTGATCAGGGGAATTGCGGGGCTTGCAGGTTTTGATGTATTAAGTGTTGAGGGAATGAACGGGAGGGTCGACACAAACTATGAAAATATCATCTCTTC
Source organism: Ferroplasma acidiphilum (assembly GCF_002078355.1). Lineage (NCBI taxonomy): Archaea > Methanobacteriati > Thermoplasmatota > Thermoplasmata > Thermoplasmatales > Ferroplasmaceae > Ferroplasma > Ferroplasma acidiphilum. The sequence continues at coordinate 397,606 of NZ_CP015363.1, forward strand.
TGCTATTAAATCTCTGGAAAAATATGATTTTATACTTATTAACTTCAAGGGAACGGACATAGCCGGGCATGACAGGAAACCATGGCTCAAGAAGCAGGTGATAGAAAGCGTTGATTCTGTGATAGCTCCTTTGCTTAAACTGTTGCAGGATACGCTGATCGTTGTGACCGGAGATCATTCCACCCCATGCTCCTTCGGCGACCATACAGGCGACCCTGTACCTATAATGTTTGCCACCGATGGAATTATCAATGACAACGTAAGAACCTTTGATGAGCTAAGCGTTTCAGATGGCTATTACAAAATAACCAGTGGAGATATAATGCCTATAATACTATCATATTCAGACAGGTCAGAAAAGTATGGCGCATAGGATTTCTAGGATATGCTAATTAACCTGTCATTTTTTTCTATATCATACTGTTCCAGTTCATGACTCAGATAGGATTCCGGAAAGACCTTCTTTGCATCTTTTAAAAGTATATCAAGGTCGTTGTACCTGGAACTATAGTGAAAGAGAAATAATTTCTTAACACCGCCTTTCAGGGCACTCTCGGCAGCCTGCCTTGCAGATGAATGGCCATATTCATTCACCATTGGCTCCATGGAAGAATCCATGGTGGTATCATGTATGAGTACATCCGCATTTTTAGCAAACTCTGGCATTTCCGGAACTGGCCTGGTATCTCCGGTATATACAATCTTCCTGCCCTTCTTTATCCCCATTGCCACATCATTTAACAGGTACTCTTTTCCATTTAATTCAACCTTTCCATTTTTTCTCAACTCTTCAAGCCTGTATACTGGAAATCCAATTTCATCAACTTTTTTTCTATCGATTTTTGTCAGGTCTTTTTCTTCCAGTGAATATGAAATAGATGGGACTGTATGGTTATTAGCCAGTGTCCTGATAGTAAATTTGCCGAGATTATAGGAAGTGCCAGGAATAACCTCAACCACATTTATATTATAGCTAATTCTTCCATAGCCAAGGGTTATAGCATTGCGTATAAAGTTGACAGCACCAACCGGCCCGAATATATTTAGGTCTTCTGTCCTGCCCATGAATGAAAGAGAGTTTAGAAGCCCCGGCAATCCAAGAAAATGGTCAGCGTGAAAATGTGATATAAATATGTTTGAAAGGGACATGAAGGAAACCCCGCTCTTCATAAATTGTTTCTGTGTGCCCTCTCCACAGTCGAACAGATTCAGGATATCATCAACCTGAATAGCAACTGCCGGCAAACTCCTCCCCGGTTTTGGCATTGACCCTCCGGTACCGAGGAAGGTTATTCTAATATTTGAAGCCATATTCATGTATTACCGGATAATATATTATTTTTGATAAATTAATTATACAGAATAGGCATTTAACGTTATGATAAATCAGGAGATTGAAATAAAAGGCAGAAAATACCAGTATATAAATGAAAAGATCGGCAAAAAGGCACCACTTATAATTGTAAAGGGTGAAAACGGATACATAATGTGCGGGTATCTTAACATAGATGCAGCCAATTCTCTGGGAGATGTTGCTGTCCGTGTATCCGGTGTAAACGACATAAATGACGTTTTAAATACTTCAGTAAATGCATGCACTGATAAGGCCAAGGAACTGGGAATAAAGCCAGGCGATAGCATTATGGATATTGTTCAGAAATTATAGAAATCCGGTAAACCGGTAATCCTTATATACTAGATTACAATATATAATTATGGCAGAAGAAAATAAAGAAACTGAAACAACAGAAGATGAGAATGTCGTAAGGAAAACCATATCAATTAAGGGTGTTAGTGCAGACCTGTACAGAAGAATCCAGAAAATATCCAATGATACTGGAAAAACAATAGGGCAGGTAACCGATGACGCATATAAATCGTTTATGGGCACTGTTGAAAATGCAAAGCATTTATCAGATGGCTTTATGAAAGGAATGAAAGAAGGATCATCCCAGTTTATAGAGAACATAAAAGAACTTGAAATCACGGGAAATGACCTTAAAGAAATAGGACGAAAAATTATATTCAAAAACATAGAAAGCCTTACCTTCAAAGATATTGACAACGAAACATTTGATAAATACGTCAATGCTATTATAATGGTAAAAACCGTTACAATTCCCAAGGGGCTCAGCAAAGCCAAGATTCTCCTGAAGGGTAATTTTATAGATAAGATAGTACAATAATTTTTTTGTTTCCTATCTTATAATTTTTCCTCTTTATAAAAAAATGCGCTTTCCACATCTGAAATAACAGCATCATAATTACTTTTGTTTTTTTCAATATAATTGTAAACATCCGTATGGAATGGTAACCAGTATTTTTCAATATATTCTGGATTTACTGACTGGATAAATTTATTTTTCACCCTATAGATACTATCGGTAACTTCTGAATTAACGGTTTCAGGACTCTTCCAGTACCCTTTCAAATAAGAATTAATGACCGTTTCTATTATGTCTACAATGTTTTTCTTTGTAACCTCTTCCGCATTATGGGTCTCTAAGGAATACCTGGTTAATAATTCATTATATTTATCATAATCAATTTCCGGGAAAAAAACATTGAATGAATTTTCAAGCAATTTTATTTCCCTGAATTCATCCTGTTTCATATTATAATTATGCCGGGATGTGTATGTAATTATTAGATTTTTTACTTTCAGTTCACCCAGATATGTGATCAGGTCTTCATATCCATATCCAATGGTATTTTCATGCATTTTGCCTAGAGTAGAAATTATTATCATAGTTATATGTATTTCATGGTTGCATTTAAAACTAATTTAAATTGGCCATATGTAAATAATAGGTAGCTGAAAATTTATCTATACGGGTTAGATGAATACCGGGCAACAATTACATTCAAGATACGGTATACAGCAGTGGAAAAAAGATATTGCAATTCAGAAAGTTTAGAAAGTAAATACAACACATTACAGTAGATGTTTTCTAAAGTCTCCTATAAAAGGCTACAGGTATAGAATGTACCCTGATTCTACTGGCAATTATATAATACAATTGCTCTACGTTCTAGATTTACCGAAACACCGGTTAATGGGGGTATACCTCAATAAAAAGGGGAAGTATGGAATAAAATTCCCTGCTGCATTTATGGAAATTCTGTATCTTTTATCATTAAAAATTATTCATATGGATGAAAGATAAGTATTTATACATTTAATTATTGTTATAATTGATAAATATGTCAGTGTTAGGAAAAAATACAGAGGCCGGGTTAAAAGAACTTTTAACAGCCAACGCAGAGGACCATATGAGACTGAATGCCGCATCGAACTACTTTGAAAAAATAGGTGATCTGGAAACAGCCAGAGAATTGAAAGACAAAGCCAATGTAGAACTGGGGCATTTCAATGCAATATTCGCTACACTTGTAAAATATGAAGGGCTCAAAGGTCTGGTAAACGACATGGCAAAGGAAGAAACTGAACAGCATGTATCAGAATATACAAACGTTGCCAATGCTGCAAAGGCTGAAGGGCATGATGACATTGAAGCAATGTTATGTGCATTCTCCGAGCAGGAAAAAGGCATAGCTGAAACCCTTAACAGAGCCGGAATGAAGAAAATAATATCCGACATGGCAAAGGAAGAAACTGAACAGCATGTATCAGAATATACAAACGTTGCCAATGCTGCAAAGGCTGAAGGGCATGATGACATTGAAGCAATGTTATGTGCATTCTCCGAGCAGGAAAAAGGCATAGCTGAAACTTTGAAAAGAACAAGAAATGCCTTTTAAGCATTTTTTATTAATCTAGTGTGTTGCATAATTAATAGGCATGTGTCATCTCCCTCATAATATTGTAATTAACTACCTTAAGAGCTAATTCCTGTATAATATACTCTATTTTCTTAGCTTTAATAACCTCTGTCATTACTCTTTTTAATCCTGAAAAATATATTTCCACAATCCATCTTTTGCCATAGCTATTATTCTCCTTCCACTGTTCCATGGAATTCTTTTTAATATATCTCACAATCTTAGCCCTTGCAGATGAACCTCTGGATTTGGTAGAAGCATTCTTCCTGGGTGGTATTACTGCATTATATCCGAACATATTATAGATATACTTTGAATCGTATCCCTTATCCCCAAATATTCTTAGAATATTATTTTTCATCTTACTCAATAGTTTTCTAGCAGCCTTAGAGTCATGTGTATGCTCATCTGTTATAGTGAATGATAATACAGTAACATCTTTTAATGATATTATTACATGTAATTTTATCCATCCCTTCCTTTTCTTATGCCATTTATGGCCTAAATAATCTCCCCTTATTGTTATCTTATATCCAGTAGAATCTATAATGCAATCCAGCTTACTGTTAGTATTATTTATTTCAGGCTTGATTCTCCTTATCCTCCTGAATATTTCACTGTATGATATTGATTTTATTCCGGTTATAATTGCTAAGGACCTTAGCATGCCTTCAAGTGACCTGAACGGTATATTGAATATAGATCGCAATCTTGCTAAATACATTATCAATGCATCAGGCACTTTGTATGGATGGCCTATTTTACCATTATTCTTTTCCTCCAATAAAGTATCATAATCTTTAATGAATGATAAATCTGTAAGGTATTGTATTCTATCTACAAGTGATTCATTATACTTTTCCCATCTCCTGTTCGAGCCGATCCAGTACCTTTTTATACTTCTATTTATTTTATTATTGATTTGTGGTGTCAAAGCAAATCGCCCCTATATTTCACTATATAGGGGTTTACCTTTTAAGTTTTAAATTTATTATGGGATAATTATTAAATTAGAATGAATTATGCAACACACTATTATTAATCAATATCTTTTTTTATAATATGGATAAAGTTTGTTGATTTTTTCATCTCTTTTATAAATTCCATTGTGCTTTCATTGATACTATTGTCCAGTGATTCCATATCAAAATATTTGAGCTTCAACGCATCCGATCCAGCCTGTTCTATCCCTTTTACAGGCCTGCATTTATAATCCAGGATAACATAATGAAAATCCTTTCTAATTATCTCTGAGATACCCAGAAGGCTTTCTACTTCAACAGTTAACCCGGTTTCTTCAAGCATTTCCCTTTTTAGCCCCTCTTCAATAGTTTCATTTAATTCCAGCTTTCCACCCGGTATTGCCCATTTGTACCTGTCAGGTTCGTCCCTCCTTTTTCCCAGCAGTATCTTATTTTCAAGTGTTATTACTCCGCCAACAGCAACTTTCGGATACGTTTTCATATCTTTCTAATTCTAACGGAATATTTTTATTTATTTATCTTTTCATTGTTGCTTCCTGGAAGAGGGGCTTCTATGGTTCCTATATCTTCTATGCTTTTCCCTCTTTTTTTAGCAAAGTGTGCCACGAATATTCCTATTAAGGCAATAAGAATAACTGTGGCTGTTGTAGCCAGGCTGTATGGAAATACAGGAGGTATAACACTGAAATACACCCCGAATACCAGCACTATCAGGGATGTGATAGGCAATATTATATGTAAACCAATATTTAATTCATGTAGTTTATGATATAGAAATGGCAAAGCGAAATCGCTCATTATATGACCAGCAAAAAGTGCCAGGCTTGCAATTGTGATCAGTATTATGTAACCATAAAAAGGCCCATAGACCAGCCCTACAATAACACTTACAACTATACTGGATATTCCCATAAAAGCAATTGCGTTTGAAGGAGTTTTGTACTTTGGATGAATTTTGACAAACCATGGCGGCATTACGCCATCCCTGGAAAATGAGTAAGATATCCTGCCAAGGACATTCAGTGGAGATACCATGGATACAAAAACACTGTTGAATAGCAGGATAACAATCACTACTAAAAATGGAAATCCAAGAAACTTATCCGATAGTATTAGCCCGGGAATTAATTCAGTAGCGAAGTTCCCCATTTTTGTAGGTCCCCATCCTATGGTAAATGCATATGCAACAAGTAAAAACAGTGCTCCTGTTATAACAAAACTCACTGCCATGGCCTTCTTAATATTTGTTCTTGGCATCTTTGCCTCTTCCCCTATGTAAACGGCCCCGGAAGCACCTGTCATTAGAAACGTTCCGAGGACTACTCCCTCAAAAAGAGGTGATATCCCTCCGGACAATTCTGGAAGAAAAACGGTACCGGTGTTTTTCGGCCCTGAAATTATTATGATTGCTGCACTTAAAATTATAAGTATTGCTATCTCCAGCAATGAACCAAATAGGGCATACTTCACTGACGGTTTAATTCCTATATAAGGCAATACAGTAAAAATCAATACAAATACAATTAAAATTGGAATCCAGAGATATTTCGATACTGTGATACCAAAAAAGTCTGAAAAAATAGCAGGAATTAAAACTCCCGAAAAGAATAGAGTAGTGTTAGCAAGGATCGCATACTCAAACATTAAATATATGAGCCCATCAAAAAGTCCATATTTTGGGCCTATAGCTTTTCTGGTAAAAGTATAGAACCCGCCTGCACTGGCAATTTTAGTGGAATACTGGTAGGGGGTGTTTACCCAGATAAGCCCGCTTATCACTGCTATAAGTATAGCCAGTGGCAGTGCACCTTTAGCGTATAATGCAGCTCCCGTAAGGGAAGTTACAACTGAAGCAAGGGGTGCTGTAAATGCAATTGTTTGCCCGACAAGGGGCCAGAAACCTACTGATCCACGCATCAAACCTGTTTTTACCATTATTATTACCTCGATATCAATATAATGTTATTTAATAAAAGTATTTCTACTATTAGCTATAATTTTTGTTTTAGCTTTAATATTAATATATATTACGTAGTAATATAAAGTAAAAATATGTATTAGAATTAAACTTCATATAGATATTTCCATTTATACCATAAGGTTATGTTATGTTTTCATGTATTTAAGTATTCCACATTAACCTGTTTTTATTCCGGGCATACCTGTTAAATATCCTACTGTATTCCGATAAAAATTAGGAACCCGTACGGCAACAATTATAAGAAATTAAAACGTGAAATTATCTGACTAATTTCTAAGTAGCCATATTTCTCCACCCACTATAATGTTTAAATATTCTTTATTAATGGTTGCCTAAATGAGCGAAACTGATGAAATACTGGACTATCTTAATGTTAAATCCGTTGATGGCTTATTCAGTGATATCCCGGACAGATTAAAGGTATCCCTGGATCTGGGAAAACCTATTGATGAGTTTTCTACAATAAGAGCCATAGAAGATATGGGGAGAAAGAATAAAGCAGGAAATATGAATTTCCTGGGCAATGGCATATATGATAGATTTGTGCCACCACTTGTTGATGAGATAATAGGCAGAAATGAATTTTTAACATCATATACTCCATACCAACCTGAAATATCACAGGGAATTCTTCATTCTCTATTTGAATACCAGAGCATAATATCAGACCTTACAGAGATGGATATAACAAATTCTTCCATGTATGACGGTTTTACATCCCTAGCAGAGGCCGTGAGAATGGCATACCGTATCAATGGAAAAAGCGAAGTTTTAATCCCAGAAAATATATATAAATCACAATTGAGCATAATAAAGAACTACACGGAAGGGCTTAATTTAAAAATTATAACATATGGATTCGGAACAGATGGGCTGCTGGATCTTGAGGACCTGAAGTCAAAAGTAACATCTGATACTTCTGCAATCATTGTAGAGAACCCGAATGTTTTCGGGCTTATAGATGAAAATGCGTTTCATGTCAGTGAAATCAAGAAAGATTCTATCCTGATAACATACTATGATCCTGTATCACTCGGATTTATTATACCTCCTGGAGAATACGGTACAGATATAGCTGTGGCTGAGGGGCAACAGCTGGGAATCCATATGAATTATGGAGGGCCTCTACTCGGGCTGTTTTCATTTAAAAAAGAATATGTGCACAGGTCTCCTGGAAGGTTAATTGGACTGTCAAAAGACTCTGAGGGAAAGAAAGCATTTGTTATGACTCTCCAGGCCAGGGAGCAGCATATAAGGCGTTCAAGGGCTATGAGCAATATATGCTCAAACCAGGCCCTTCTGGCTGTAGCATCACTTGCATACCTGTCCATCATGGGTTCCGAAGGGCTAAGAAAAATAGCGTTGATAACAATGAATAAGAGCAGGAAACTTAAAAATAATATGAAATCTGCAGGGATTAAGCCTGTATTTGACGGGATAAATTTTTCAGATAACCTGTTCTATTTTGACCAGCTGGAGATTCTTGAAAGCAACAACATATCAGGTGGAATAAGGCTATCTTCCATATCAGAATATAATGGATACGGAAATGCATCGTTTTTTTCAGTTACAGAAAAGACAGGCGACGAAAATATAGAGAAACTGGCAAAAATACTGGGTGATTAAAATGTACAGGCAAGCTTATTATGATGAGGATTTCCTGAATCAGTTTAATACAGGAAATGATTTCTATATGGATGATGTTGAAGATAGCTATCCAGAGTCAATAAGGAGAAAGTCCCTTAAACTACCGGATGTGCGTAGCGTTGATGTATCACGGCATTTCACAAGGCTTTCGGAAATGAATTATTCGGTGGATCTTGGTATGTACCCGCTGGGTTCCTGCACCATGAAATTTAATCCAAAATATGCAAATTATGCTGCATCTTTGCCGGATTTCCGGGATATTCATCCTATGGAAAGCCAGTTAAAAACACAGGGCACACTCGAGGTAATGTACAACATGCAGCAGTTTCTTGTTAAAATTTCAGGCATGGATTATGCAACACTTCAGCCGTCTGCTGGGGCACATGGGGAGTTAACAGGAATTCTTATAGTAAGAAAATATTTCGAAACCCGTGGAGAAATTGATAAACGCAATGAAATCATAATTCCTGATTCAGCACACGGCACCAATCCTGCATCGGCCGTTATGGCCGGTTTCAAAGTAGTTGAGGTTCCATCAAATGAAAATGGGCTGGTAGACCTTGAGGCATTAAAAGCGGCAGTAAATGAAAATACCGCAGCTTTTATGATAACAAATCCAAACACACTGGGCATATTCGATGACCAGATATCTGAAATAGCTACAATAATACACAACAATGGATCGTTGCTCTATTATGACGGCGCAAATTTCAATGCTATACTGGGCATTACAACTCCTGGCAAGATGGGGTTTGACATAGTGCACTTTAACCTGCATAAAACATTTGCAACCCCGCATGGCGGCGGAGGCCCGGGTGCCGGTCCTGTGGCTGTAAAATCCTTCCTCATGGATTTCCTGCCTGTTCCCATAGTGGTTAATGACAAAGGCACATATTCCCTATTCTACGGGCTCAAAAATACAATAGGCAAAGTATCCTCATATAACGGTTCATTTGGTGTGGTACTAAGGGCATTCTCATACGTATTGAAGAATGGAAATAATCTCAGTGCAAATGCAAAGAGAGCAGTAATGAATTCAAACTATATGGCAAAAAAATTATCGAAATATTATAAGATACCCTATAAACAACTGAAAAAGCACGAATTTGTACTTTCAACAGAGAATACGGGCAGGAAGGCGCTGGATATATCCAAATTTATACTGGATTATGGAATCCACTCCCCTACCACATATTTTCCGTTGATTGTAAAGGAAGCAATGATGATTGAACCCACAGAATCGGTAACGAAGAAGGATATGGATTATTATATAGATGTAATGGAAAAGGCACTTTCAGTTCCTGAAGAAGAATTAAAGCAATCGCCTGTAAACACATCTGTTCACAGGATAGATGAAATAGGTGCAGCCAGGAATCTTATATTAAAATGGCCGGCCCCAACGGAAAACCATTAAATAAGCATAAGGGATATGAAATAATGAAAATTAATGAAATGCAGGGTAACCTGAATAATGTTGAGGGGAAGGTCAAAATACTTTCTGTTGACAAACGGGAAATAACAACATCCAGGGGCGATACTGTATATTATTATGGCCTTGCAGGTGACGAAACCGGCGTGTTGCCATACACTGCATGGGAATTCCCTGCGCCTATAAAACCCGGTGATGTTGTACAGATAAAATATGCGAAAACAAAGGTTTACAACGATCGAATGAGACTTTACTTCGACTCCAAAACAGAGATTATGCTAAAACCCGGGGAAGAAATGGAAGTAAAAAACACATATAAAGATGTGAAGCTAATGGATCTTACAACAAAGAATCCATTTGTGGCTGTAACCGGGAAAATAAGCAATATGTCCGGCAAGGAATATAACAAAGCCGGAAAAACATTTATAATATACAATGGCTTCATAGAAGACGATACATCACGTGTAAGGATATCATCCTTCGGGAAACCTCTGGAAAACGGAAAGGTATACAGAATTGTGGGCGCCAGGGTATCTGAATTCAACAAACAGCTGGAAATTTCAATAGGCGATAAAACAGAGGTATTTATTGAGAATGAGGATATGGACTTTCAGAGATACTATAAATTATTTGAGGTCGATAACCCTGCAGGTGGAATTACTATAATGGGATTCATAATTACACTGGGGACAAAAAGTGGCATTATAAAACGCTGCAGTGAATGCAATAAGCCCCTGAGCAATGGCGTATGCCCGGATCATCCTGAGAAACCAACAAAACTGGACATATTTTCATATTTTACACTGGACGATGGAACGAAATATATACAGTGCATAGCAGGAAAAAATGCAATTATGCCTTTTATTGGCATAAAGGAGGAAGAGCTTCCACATTACGCAGGAGAGATTTACAGAATGCTGGAAGAAAAGCTATACGGCCACGCAGTTAAAATCAACGCAGATTTTATTAAAAATGAAGAAGATCTATCTCTCAGGGTTAATTCCATAACAAATATAGAAAGAGAAGATATAAGCAGGGAGATAGAAGCAAATCAACAGGTGAAATGATGGCGTATACAAAAAGGGAAAACTCATACTGGTTATTTTCGAGAGAACTAAAGGATTCAACAAAACTTGAGGGTGAGGAGAAGCGGCCTTATGTTATAACTCCCCTGGGTACAAAGGTAAAACGTATACTGTTTGCCGGAGCGATAACATATAAAAATTCCGATGACCGGATGGTAAAAGTAACGGTTGCCGATTATATCGGGTCGTTTTACCTCACAGCATTTAAAACTGGCTTCAGCAGTGAAATGGCTGAGGAACTGGATAAATTTAATGTGAACGACATAGTAATGGTTATGGGAAAAGTAAGCTCATTTAAAACAGATGATGGAATATTCTACTTTTCTGTAAATCCAGAGTTGATAAAAAGCATCGGGGAAACGGAACGGTATTTCTGGGGGGTACGTGCTTCTTATGTTGCAAAAAGGAAGATTCTCGCAATTACCGAAGCCATAAAAGACGATGTGGCAACAGTTGATACACTTCTCAAGCTCGGATACTCGCAGGATGAAGCAGAGGACGCAATAAGGGCGAAAGAATATTACACTGATTATGACTTTAAGTCCTATATGGATGCAATATCTTCAATCAATTTTGATTCCCCGGTAATGGCTGTGGCACACCGGGAGATGGATATTGAAAATCCGGAAAGTTTTGAAACAGAGGGCAATTCATCCAACCAGCAAAATACAGGGGCCCCACAGACTTTTAACATAGAAGAATTTGTACTGGCATACATAAAAAATAATGACAGCGGGCCAGGCTGCAAATATGATGACATTATAATTTCATGCTCAAACGCAGGCATCTCAAGGGAAAAGGTGGATGAAATACTTAATTCCCTTGGTTCCCGTGGTGAAATTTATGAAGTCTCCCTAAAAAGGTATAAACCCCTTTAATTTTAATAAAACATTTAAAATACTTTGTACAGATATAATATTATGGTAACCCTTGATGATATATTAAAATGGCTCAGTTCTGGAACAGATAATGCAAGCTCCCTGATTGATTTAAAATGGAATATAAAGAAAGTGGGAAATTATATAGCTCTGGAAAACAACAAAATACCCTTTGATATCCTGCTTTATGCAGACGATCAAAAGAAATCCTGCAGCCTTATAGTCAGAACAGGAATTGAAACAGCTACCATAGAGAACCAGCCACGCCTTACAATATACAGAACGCTGTTGCTTTTAAATCAAAAAGTTGAAATGGTAAAGTTTATGCTTGACGGGATCAATGAGGAAGTTGTAGCAAGGGAAGATTTTGATCTATCCGTGTTGACAAAGGACGTTCTTAATACCGGACTTAACACAATACTGGCAGCTTTCTACCTGATGGTTAAGGCACTGAATATGGAGGATGAATTCAATTCTGGCGTTATAGAAAGGACAGCTATGATGATAAAGGAAATGGCCAGTGCTGGAAAAACAAAGGAAGAAATAAAAGACTATCTTGTTTCATCACTGGGATTGAATGAGAACGATGCCAACAAGCTCATATCCGAGGTTCTTTCTGCGGATTCGGCTCCAAAAAATATGTACGAGTAATATAAATTTCTGGCAAATCTATATTTTTCCATAACATTGAATTTTTTATATTTAACAATATGCCATGGTTGCTAGTTGAAGATTTAATAGAAATACTTTTTAGCAGGTAAGATATATTAATTCGTGGTAAATATGTTTACTGAGATAATTCCAGTTGATTATACAACAGCCGTGCCCGGGTCCCTTGTATTCGCAGTTATCCTTGTAATAATAGTACTTGTAGTTATTATTACAGTGACAGTTTATTATCTGTATAAAATCATTTCATCACAACGTGGAAGAAAATATACAGGATCAGAATCAATGACAAATATAATCGGAATTGCCAGCAACAATATTGATAAAAATGCCGGCGGGTTTATAAAAATCGATGGCGTATCATGGGAAGTTATTAATAATGGCGATGAGCCCATTGAAAAATATGATAAAGTTGTTGTTACTGGCAGGATTGGCTTAAAACTTATGGTTAAAAAAATCAAAAAATAATGTTATATAAATTCTTATTTTTTAGACCCGGAATACTGGAACTACATGCCATTGCAAGCTATAAAGCAGGATTTAATGTGCACCCTTCTAATGAAAATTACTGACTCTTGAGAAATTATAATACTATTATAATTACCATGTAGCTAATAGAAAATTTTAAATCTTTCTGGAGAGCTAATACGTGTTATATTTATTGTAATTCCAGGAAGCGACGATAAATTTAACATCTTATAAATTATTATGGTGTATGGAATATGGATGTTATACATGTAATAAAATAATAAAAACAGGGGAGAAATTTACCTTCACAAAGGAAGGGCCTGTACATCTGGATTGCTTTGTAGCCACACAGAGGAAAAAGGTTCCCGAAGAAAAACAGGAATATCTCAGAAACCTCAGCATGGTCCTTGATTATGAATTAACCTACCTTGTTGAACTATTGGGATTAAAATCTGATGATAAACCAACATCGGAATTCATAAAACGCAGGATAACAGCAATAGAAAAGCAGGCCGGTGAAACTACCGGGCTTATTTATAACTTATAATTTTTTAAAATTTATTTTTTCTTTTTGAATTCAGTATATTTGCATTTTCCACAGGTATAGCGATCAGAGTGCTCTGCCATAAATACACCCGCGCCACATCTGGGGCATGTTCTACGCTTTCTGACTATTTTATCTGCTTCTACTGCATATAATTCTCTTTTTTCCATTATTTACTCTCCTTTTCCTTTAATCCATTTCTTAATAGCTCATAATCCGGCTCATAGAGCATTGCATGCTCTTTTGTGTCATATATTTTCACATATCCTTTCAGGGAATCCTTTCCTGTTTCCTGAATATTATGGTCAACTATTATGACTTCCTCTTTGGCTTTATAATAATCCATAAGCAGTTTTTTTATTTCATTCCTGCTTACAGTTTTTCCAGATTTAAAATCTATTGTATATTTTATCTCTTTTCTGAACAGCAATTTGTTATCCCTTTCGGAATCAACGCTGAAGTTCTTAATCATTTTTTCATTGCTCATTTCTGTACATCTCCATTATCATTTCTTTTATTCTTTCTTTTATTTCATCATTGACTTTTATGTACGCCATACCCACGTCAGGCACGCCATAAACTATTACTGTATTCTTATCTGCATAAAAAATTATTGGTATAACTGCCAGGTCCTCTTCGCCATCTACTTCTATTCTCCCATGGACGCCAGTGCTGATAAATTCATAAATTTTATTCATTAAATCAATAGATATGATTCCAGGCGGATTAGAAACAGTTATTGACCCCTCTTCATGCATAAATCTTTTTCCATCCCTTTTAGTTACCAGGTCTACTATCTGGAGATTGAGTTTAATGCCCGCATTTTTCAAATTCTCAGTTGTTACATCTCCCACGGAAATAATTTTATTTTTTAAAGCCAGTTCTCTTATATCATCAACGGAGCAGAGGGAATATTTGAAATCCTGTATATATTTCCTTTCCCTGCTTCCTATTACAATATTACGATCTAACTTTAATGGCATATATACCTTTTTCGGTTATTCCAGCTTTTTGTGCAATCTGGGAATTTATATCGTTTATTATCAGGAATCCAAACCAGTCTACCTTTGTACGTTCTTCCCCGTGTACCGGGCATACATCTTCAGTTGTGAGCCTCTTGCAAATTTTGCAGGCCTTATACGCTTTTTTCATTTAACACCTCAATTATTAACGTTCTCCTTTTTCATCCATTCCAATTTTCCAAGCCCGGGCTGTTTAGCAGTAAATCCTATTTTGCTATCAGACAGGGATGCTGAGGATAGATTCAGGGCAACAATCCTTACACGGATCTTATCTCCTACTTTCAATTCCATTTTGCTATCCTTTCCCACTATTCTCTGGTTTTCCATATCAATATTTATAGCATCATCCATAATCTGGCTGATATGCAAAAGCCCTTCAAATGGCCCGAATTTTATAAATGCACCGAATTTCTGCACAGCCACAACTATTCCATCCACAACTTCATGCATCTTTGGAAAATATGCCAGGGCACTGTATTTTATGGACTGGTACACACCACCGTCACCATGCACTATGGTACCTTCGCCCTTCATTTCGATGCTATTTACAGAAACTATGTATGATTTTCCAATATTTTTCTGGCCTTCCTGGATATCCACTAGCTTACCTTCTAAAGTTGATTTTGAGGCTTCCGCAACGGCATCAGAATAATTATCATTCAACAGTTCAGGCGGAACCCTAATCACGTATTCATCCTCAAGCAATATGTACATATTTATTCTCCTTTAAAATATTGTTAAAGAATTTAATAATGTTATAAATATTTATGTATTGTGCCTGTTAATTATATCCTGTTAGAGAAATAATTATATTCTATGCTTTTCCTACCCTAAAGTGCTTGCTTATGGAGAAATCCACCTGCCATAGAGTAATTGTAAACAGATATATGCAGTTATTAAGAAATAACAGTTGTGGGGATAACCGGAACAATTGATTTTATTTGTTCAATGTAATATAATTGCCATAGTATTGTATAAACCTAAAAAATATATGTGTAATCAATATTCACTTTTAATGGAAAAAATAAAGGAAGCATTATCAGATGATTTACTTGGAAAAACTGTCAGTATCCGGGGGTGGGTATACCGTATAAGGAGTTCTGGCAAAATAACGTTTATAGTTATGAGAGACTCTACAGGCATAATACAATGCATAGCATCCTCGGAAAACCTGAACGATGAACAGATGAAAGAAATTTCATCCCTTACTATAGAAAGCAGCATTGAACTTTCAGGGAAACTCAGGAAAGAGCCCCGTGCAGTAACCGGATATGAAATCTCCCTGCAATCTTATAAAATATATGAAAGGAATGAAAATTTCCCAATTGCTAAAGACCTCGGGGAAGAATTTCTCCTGGACAACCGCCATCTCTGGTTGCGCAGCAGGGAGTTTACAGCAGTATTAAAAATCAGGTCTACAGTTTTTAAGGCATTTGCCGATTATTTTTATAAAGAGGATTATTACCAGGTTCAGGCTCCAATGTTTGTTTCTACTGCCACAGAAGGCGGCTCATCTTTATTCAATGTAGATTATTTCGGGGAAAAGGTAAATTTAACCCAGAGCTCACAGTTTTATCTTGAAACACTCATATATAGCCTTGAAAAAGTATTCACTATAGCACCAAGCTTCCGTGCTGAAAAATCACGTACAAGAAGGCATCTTACCGAGTACTGGCACGCAGAGGGTGAAGCAGCATGGTATAGCAATGAAGACATGATGGCCGATGAAGAAAAAATGATAAAATACATCATAGACGAAGTACTGAAAAATAATCTGGAAGATCTGGAAATCATTAAAAGAGATATCAATAAAATAAAAAATATAAAAATTCCTTTTGAAAGGATAAAATATAAGGATTTAATTGAAAAATCAAAGGAATTTGGCATGAACCTCAAATATGGGGATGACCTCGGGGCAGACGAAGAATACGGGATAATGGTGCATTTTGATAATCCTATATTTGTTACCGATTATCCAGAATCTTTAAAAACATTTTACCACAGGCCGGACCCCGACAATCCCGGAGAGATACTATGCCATGATCTGCTGGCACCTGAGGGGTATGGCGAAGTTTTAGGCGGGGGAGAAAGAATATACGATCTCCAGCAACTTCTTGACAGGATAAAGGAAAATAACCTGAATCCTGAAGATTATTACTGGTATGTTGATTTAAGGAAATATGGGAGCATTCCACACAGTGGATTTGGCCTGGGGCTTGATAGGCTTGTAATGTGGATTTGTGGATTATCCAATGTAAGGGAGACAATTCCATACCCCAGAACCATAAGGCGTGTGAAACCATGAACAATTTTATTCCAGCATTGAAACAGGAACCGCATGACCATATCCCTGTATGGTTTATGCGCCAGGCGGGCAGATATATGGATGAATATAAGGAACTCCGGAAATTATATAATATCAGGCAAATGTGCATGGATCCTGAAATTACTGAAAAAATTACATATGCCCCTGTAAAATTGCTCGGAGTGGATGCAGCAATAATATTCGCTGATATAATATTGCCTCTGGAAGCCATGGGGTATAAAATAGATTTTAACAGTTCAGGGCCTGATATAGGGAATGGATACAGGCACAATAAAAGTATGGAAGGAATACATGAGTTCAATACAGGAGATTTAAAATACAGAACATATGACGCAATCCGGCTCTTCAAGCAGAATTACCCTGAAACCCCCCTTATTGGTTTTTCCGGGGGAATCATAACAGTTATGTCATATATTATTGCTGGAGTTTCTGATAATAATCTTGTATACACAAAGAAGGTTATGTTAAATGACCCTTCATTTGGAATAATGAAAAAAATGATTAAAAACATGATACTTGACTATGTAACAATGCAGGTCAAAGCCGGCGTGGATGCCATACAGATATTTGATTCATGGCTTGGCGCCTTATCGCCATATACCTTTGAGAAATACCTGAAAAACGACATTATTGAACTGGTAGAATCAATAAAAAGCAAGGTTCCTGTTATATACTTTTCAACAGGCAGTTCAGGCATGATAGAACAATTTAATGATATTAAGCCGGATATACTGAGTGTTGACTGGAGAATAAAATTATCCCATGCCAGAACAATATTAAATGGTAGCATAGGAATGCAGGGCAATTTAGACCCGTATCTTGTTCAGTACAGCAGGGAAGCAGCATTGGAAGAAACTGGTAGAATCCTCGGTGAAGCAGGAAAGGATGATAATTATATATTCAATCTTGGACACGGCGTATTGCCGGAAACAGATCCTGACACGCTCAAAAGCATAACAGACACCGTTCATTCTTATAGATAAAATCTTAATTTATCCAGCTATTGGCTTATTGAATTTCTAATTGTGTAAATCCAGTGTTGGTCCATGTTATTTTTATTATACCATCTCTATCCAACCTATATCTAAGCTCCCGGTTGAATATCCGGCGGCCAGTGTTTTTTCCATATAAATAAAATGTAGAAAGAAATAAATGCGCGCTTAAAATAAACCATTTATGAAGAAAGTTATATTATTAAGTTACGGAAGCCCTGAAAGGATTGATGATGTTCCGGAATATCTATCAGGCATATTTAATGGGAAACCCGTACCGGAAAAGATCATGGAAGAAAATATTAAAAAATATGAAATGGTCAATGGCATATCTCCCTCAAACCAGATAATTAAAAATTTAAAAGATAAACTTGGGAAATTGCTGGCAAGATATGGTGATTTTGAGATCATAGATGCCTACAAGCACTGGCATCCCGGAATAGAAGAAACAGTATCATCACTGGATGCAGATTATGAGGAAATAATTGCATTGCCACTGTTTGCTTTTAAGTCAAACAATATTAGAAAATCATACGAAATACCGGTGAAAAAAGCCATGGAAGGAAAAAATATGAAACTGAGGTTCATAAATGGCCTTGATTACAGCATACTGGCTTCTATGTGGGTTTCAGAGATCAGCAAATACGTATATGATTTTGACAATTTCCTGTTCACTGCACATAGCCTTCCCCTGATAGATGACGAATCTGATTATCAGGCATCACTGGAAAGAAATGCAGGGAAAATTTCAGATATGCTTGGCATTGAAAAGTATTATACTGCATTTTACAGCCAGGGGCCACATGGAAAATGGATTGAACCATCTATATATTCTAAGATTGACCTGTTTAAAGAAGATAAAATTAACAATTTACTTGTATCTCCAATTGGCTTTTTATATGAACATCTGGAAATACTATACGATCTTGATGTAAAGTATAAAGAGTTTCTTGAATCCCAGGGCATAAAATACGCACGTGCCAGAACACCATCAGATTCGGATGGCATGGCCATACTTCTAAAAAACGCAATAATGGGAGTAGAGGGAGATAAGGAAAACTATTATTAGCAGAGGCCAGAGTTATTAAACAGAAATATAACTCCACCTTAAATCTTTTTAAGCTTTAATGCATAACTGACTATGGAATCATACAGCATTTTCTGTTACAACGCCTCTGATTATATAAAGGAAATCGCAAAGGTAGGGACAAATAGTGACATACAGCTTTACCACCGGAAGGATGAAAATATAATAATGACATTTATAGAGCCGATAAAATACCCGGAGAAGGTGTCATCACTTACAGATTCAATATATCCTTCAGATATAGCAATAATTAAAGTCAGCTCCATCAATAAGGACCTGGGTGAAGTAATAATAGCTCTTGACCTTATGGGCAAAACAAGGGGATTTATAATAGCTGATGAAGAGAAACAGCCTGTTATTAAAAAAATTATAGGAAATACCTCATTAAAGGATTATAAATTCTTTACCGGAAAGCCAATGGAACTCATAGATGAAATAAAGGCAATGGACATACCCAGAAATGGCGATCAGAATTTAACTGTAATAGATCACTTTTTTAAGGTTAAGGGAGTAGGCACAGTTGCCCTTGGCTTTGTTTTATCCGGAAGCATTTCAAAACACCAGAAACTGGTACTTTCTGACCTGGATCGTGAGGTAGAGGTCAGGTCAATACAGATGAATGATGAGGATGTGGACAGTGCAGGCGCAGGATCCAGAGTAGGGCTTGCATTGAAAAACATAGAGCCTACCGATATGGAAAGGGGGATGTTTCTATCAGATAAGCCCTTTGAATATGCTGAAACCATACCAGGGAAGGTTGTGCCACAAACAAGCCTGAAATTAGACCTCGGTGACAATTTTGAAATATTTGTGTCGGATATTATGAGATTCCAGAGGGGCAAATTTGAGAACGACCATATAATTTTAGATAAAAAAATTCCTGTGGTAAAGAAGACAATGGTTCTTTCAAATAATAATATGGTACCCAGAATTTTCGGTACCATCAATCTTTAATTTTTCCTTTTATCATGGCTTCCGTGCCTATGTCATGCCTGATATAATAATCTCCTGTTATATATTTCAAATTGTCTTCAACGATATCTGAGGCCTCGTATATGCTATCGCCTATTCCTATCAATGCTAAAGACCTGGATTTTGTTGTGGTTACATGATTCAGGGTGCCAGAAACCGATGAATAGTAAACTTTGAAATTATCAGTTTCAATTCTATCCTTAATTGTTAGCTCTGTTTCCACAGGTTTTATTCCATAACCGGGAGGTACAATATATTTAAGCACAGTAGCTTTGCTCTTAAATTTTATATTGTTTTTTAATGTCCCGCTGTATATGTCCAGGAAAATATCAACAATATTTGACTGCAACAGTGTTAGTACATTTATTCCTTCAGGGTCTGCAAATCTTGAATTGATTTCAATAACCCTTACACCCTGTGCTGTGCTCATAAACTGCCCGTAAATTACACCCTTGAAAGGATTGTTCTCCTCTCTCATTGCTGTGACAATGTCATTAAGTATACCCCTTGCTTCATTAACTACATCTATAGATAAAAATGGCAAAATAAAATTCTTGTCTGATATTGACCCCATCCCGCCGGTATTCGGCCCGAGGTCATCTTCATACAACCTTTTATAGTCCTGGACAACTGGCATAAATACCACATTTTTGCTATCTGTAAATGCCTGGATTGAGAACTCTTCGCCTATTTCCCTTTTCTCCAGAAGCACCTTGCCATCACGATCAATAATCTCAGATGCATATGCTATAGCTTCAGCCACGTTGCTAAGCTGAAGCCCCATAACTTTTACGCCTTTTCCTCCAGTAAGCCCTATTGGCTTTACAGCGTATTCAGTATCGTTGTTTTCAAAAAATGTTTTGAGCACTTCTTTATCTGATATGAGCTTATTTTCAATATTTCCCTTTATGTGGTGCCTCTCCATCAGATTGCGCATGTATTCCTTTGAAGTTTCAATCATTGCAGCCTTTTGTCCAGGCGAAGCCACAGGAATATGATTTTCTATAAGGCTGTCCACAAGATCCGTATTTAATATGTCGTCCGGGCCGATAAATGCAATATCTACCCTATTTTTTTTAGCAAAATTTACAATTTCCTGTGTATTCTTATTATATTTTATTACATTGCGCGATAATCCAAGTATAGATGGATTTTCATTGCTGACGACTGAATAAAGGTTATCTGTTTCCCTTATCTTCCTTGCAATTGCATCTTCTCTACCACCACTGCCTACTAGCAAGACGTTCATTGTTCCTCTGCCCGTAATGTCCTCTTATTAATATTAAATTTACGGTGAAACTCTGTTGTAACCTTATACTTATGTGTATTCCTATATTTTCTTGATGATACCATTCCACCTTTTTTTAATTTTTCAAGATCCTCTTTGTAAGCATAGCCAAAATTGTCCCTGAGGTTACCGGATATAGCCTCCCCATTCATCTTATAAATATAAGAAAGCATGGCAAGCTGTTTTTCAGTGAATTCTTTCTCAATAAAAGGATCCACAACCGGTACAAATTCTTCGCTCAGTTTAATCTTGTAACTGTTCCCGAACTGCCCCACGATTAATGAGCTCTCTATATTTTCATAATTCCTGGATATTTCTTTAATTGCTTTGATGAACTCTGCATTTGTTATATTTAGATATTCAGCTATCTCTGATGCCTTCACCGGTTCTTTAGATGAAAACAGTATTGCTTCAATCCTCCTGGAAATTTCATTCATTATACTCATATCTCAAAAGTATAATATAACTTTATTGCAGAATATTAACCAGAATATAAGAAAGTTAAATGAAATTCCATGTATTGCACTGAATAACTGTTAAAAATTAAGCAGGCAGGATCACTGTACTTATAATTTATATTAAAAAAATAAATATATTCTATCTTATTTACCTATATGGATATAGAAAAATCCGGGGGCCATAATTCTGAATTTGTTTATAACGAATTTGAACCCGTACCGGAGGAGATGAGGAAAAACAACTCATCCGAGCTATTCACTCTCTGGTTTGCATCCAACATGACAATTGGAGATTTTGCTATAGGATTTATACCCGTGCTCCTCGGTTTAAGTCTGGGTATGTCTTTATTTTCCATGCTTCTCGGAAGTGTTATGGGGTCTATACTTGTAGCATTCATGTCCAGGACAGGTACTCTTACAGGATTGCCACAGATGGTCCTCGGGAGGAGGGCCTTCGGTAAAAATTTCGGAATATTTATGACAGTCCTCCAGTGGATTAACACACTGGGCTGGCTAACAGTAAACCTCATACTTGCTTCATTCGCATTTTCCCTTGCATTTCATGTGCCATACTATGAAATTTCCATAATATTGATGGGTATAATCATATTTCTCATATCAAATTCTGGAAGAAAATCCATATCATATTTTGAGAAGGCAATGTCAGTTATTCTTGGAATACTTTTTACAATTATTATACTTAATGCAGGATTGCATATCAATGACATTTATGCCTATAAACCATCCTCCTTTGGTTTTGGCGTAGCGTTTGGAATAACTCTTGCAACATCATTCTCCTATCTTATGTCATGGGGGCCCTATGCGGCAGATTATTCCCGCTATAATAAAACAAAGAATGCGTTTATTTACACTTTTTCAGGTGGTTTGATTGCTACATTCTGGGCGGAAATAGCAGGCGTATTTGTTGCCATAATGTCACTTGACCCATCAGGAAATCCTGCCAGTGACCTTAACCACGTTCTTGGACCCTATGGAATCATAGGCTTGATAGCAATCTTCCTTGGAGGAATAGCAGCGGATGCATTGAATCTCTATTCCAATTCAATATCTCTTAAAAGTACTGGATTAAAAATAAGGCGCATATACTCTGTTATTTTTGGCATTGTTATAGCCATAGCATTGGCGGTCGCCCTGTATACAAAATTTTATTCGTTCTATGAAGATTTTCTCTTCCTCCTTGATTACTGGATAACTCCATGGCTGGGAATTATGCTTGCAGACTTTTTTATAGTAAACAGGAATGAAAAATTCAATATTAAAACCATTCCAGGATTGAATATTTCGGGCATTTCAGCATATTTTATAGCCCTCATCGCTTCCGTTCCCTTTATGGACCCCGGAATAATATTTGAAGGGCCAATTTCTAAACTTTACCTTGGTGGTGTTGATATAAGTTATTATGTGTCATTCCTGCTGGCCCTTGTACTGTATCCGGTTATAACAAAGGTAATTAATCGAAATAATATCCAGTCACATGTTAAATGATCGGGAGATAGAATACAATGTAGCTGCAGGAAGAATAATCTCTGAAAATTACAGCAGGGATTCACTTACACCAAACGGCTATGACATCCGTATTGGAGACCATGAATTAGATATTATAAAAACCAACTCATTGTTTTTCATTTCAAGCCTTGAAAAATTCAACATGCCTGATAACATTGTGGCTTCATTGCACATAAAATCGAAATATGCAAGGAGAGGTGTGTTTGCATCATTCGGATTTGTTGATGCTGGATTTATCGGCAACCTTACAATGGCATTTTACAATTTCGGTGAAGAATTCCGGATTAAAAGGGGCATGAAATTTGTTCAAATAGTATTCTATGAAATAAAAACTCCGGAGAAAAATTATCCAGGAAGGTCAGGCAACTATCAGAACAGCGAAGGAATTAATGTTAAATCACCGGAAGACTAAAATTTATATTTGTCCCAGTATCTTTCTATAAAGAATCTATAATTTTCCCTTCTTATAAAAATTTATTTACAATATGCATATTCAGGTTAAATGAAAGCCTTTATAATAGGAAGGTTCCAACCTTTCCATAACGGTCATCTGGCTATAATAAAACATATACTGGAGCACAATGAATATGTAGTTATAGGTATCGGGAGTGCACAGTTATCCCACACAATCATGAATCCCTTTACGGCTGGAGAACGTTATCTCATGATTCTGAACACACTGGAAAATAATGGAATATCAAATTATTATATAGTGCCTATCGAGGATGTCAACTCAAATCCAATGTGGGTTGCCCATGTAGAATCCCTTACACCGCCATTTCACCGTGTGTACACCAACAATCCCCTTGTAAGGAGATTATTCTATGAAAAACAATATGAAGTCCTTTCACTACCCATGATAAACCGCAATTCATGGTCTGGAACAAGAATAAGGCAAAAAATACTCAAGGGAGAAGACTGGAGATCAGACGTTCCTGACACAGTTTATAATATAATGAAAGACCTGGATGGCATAAACAGGATCAGTGATCTGTCAAAAACAGACGAAGACCCGATATAATCAACAGGCCTGTTTTTATTCATGGCACTGTTGTTATGATACTTCATTATAGGACAAAAATATATATTGATTTAAAATACTACACATAGATGAATGTTAAAATGAGAATCGTTGCCGCCTCATACAGGCAGAGCGATGTAACGGTAGAATTGTACGGGCGTACAGAGGATAATAAATCCATTACAGCCCTTTATTATGGCTTTAAACCATATTTTGACTATGTTGAGCCGGATGAAAAATGCATAACTGAAATTAAAAATAATCCAGAATTTATCAAAATGGAAGATAAAAAATTGTTTCTTGAGGGGAAAGATGTAAATGTTAAGAGGATTTATATAAAGTCTCCCTGGAAGGTGCCTGAACTGAGAAAAATATGCCAGTGCCAGGCCCTTGCAGCAGATATACCTTTCCATCACAGATTCATATACGATTTTGATTTAGGTTCTACTGTTGAAATAGAAGGTGAACCTGCAGAAGGTGAAAAGGGTAATTATACTACAGATCTGGTTATAAAAATCAACACTGTTAAGAAAACAGATGATTTCAACCCTCAACTTAAGATATTTTCATTTGATATTGAAAATTCCATATCCACTAGGGAAATCTTTGTTATTGGATACTCTGTATTTTTCAATGGAGAAATTACAGAGGGGGCACTCACCGGTACTGAACCGGAGATACTTGAAGATTTTAATAAACTGGTACAGAGGGAAGACCCTGATATAATTACAGGCTATAATATAGATGGCTATGACATGCCACTGCTGGAGGAACGGATGAAGTTTAATAAGGTCCGGTTCAGCATAGGCCGGGATTACATCTCCCCCAGAAGGATTATGGACCAGTACTGGAGGCTTCATGGAAGGGTTATAGATGATACATGGTGGGAAGTCAGAAAAGTATTGCATCCAAAGCATGAAACCCTGAATTACGTCTCAAACATGCTTCTCAATGAGGGAAAGGAAGATGTTAACAGGCTGGATATAGAGAACGAGTGGAAGAACAGGAGGGATGATGTAATTAAGTACTGCATAAAGGATGCGAGGCTTGCCCTTTTAATATACCGGAAAATAAGGATACTGGATAGAAATCTCTATCTTTCCACAGTATCCATGCTTCCCCTGGACGATGTTACAAATGGCGGAACGAGCACATATGTGGATTCTTTGCTGATCAGACGGGCTGACAGGGAAAATATCGGCGTTCCCATGAGTTCGAGCAAATTCTCAAATGATACCTATGCAGGAGGATACGTGCATACCATGGACCCTGGATTGTATGATATGATAGTTGTACTTGATTTCAAAAGCATGTACCCATCTATGATTATAAAATATAATATATGCTTTACAACACTTAGCCCGGAAGGCACCATTCAAGCTCCTAACGGTGCGAGATTTCTTGATCCGGGAGTAAAAAAGGGCATTATACCCGATCTGCTCGAGCAGCTTATGAAAAACCGTGATGAAGTTAAGAAGCAGATGAAAGAGGATAAATCAAATCACGATTACCTCGATGGATTGCAGGCAGCCATCAAAGTTCTGATGAATACCTTCTACGGTGTCCTGGGAACATCATTTTACAGGTTCACTAACCGGGAAATCAGCAGTGCCATTACAGCCTATGCAAGAAATACTATTACATCTATAATTGCAGATCTCGATAAATCAGGGAATAAGGTAATCTATGGAGATACCGATTCCATATTCATCGAATCAGGCAAGAAAACACTTGATGAAGCTATAGAATACGGAAATAGGCTAAGTTCAGACATATCCAGAAAGGAGAATCTTGTACTGGAATTTGAAAAGATAATGGATCCATTATTTTCACATGGAGCCAAGAAACGGTACGCCGGGAAAATAGTTTATCCTCCATCATCAGCGGGTGAAATCCTGGTGAGAGGCTATGAAACCCGGAGAACCGACTCATTCGACCTGCAGAGCGAAGCACTCTCCACGGTGTTTGACCTTATCCTGTCAAGGGATGTTGAGGGTGCTAAACAATACGCTGAAGACCTGGTTAAAGAAGTTGCCACGGGAAAAATAGACACAGCCAAACTTGTTATATCAAGAAGCGTGAAAAATTTTTCAACCTATAAAAATGCAGGTTCAATGGCAAATGTGAACGCAGCCAAAAAACTTATAGACGCGGGGGAAACGTTTATTCCTGGAATGAAAGTTTCATGGATAGTTACTGATGCTGGAAAAACTCCACAGGCTGTGGAGCCATTTATAGATGGCAGAAAGTTCACGCACACCCCTGATTATGTATATTATTCAAAAAGGCTGCAGGAAACCCTTAACAGGGTTCTGGAAAGCCTGGACAAGGAAATAGCTGTTTTCAAAAATCCCCAGAGTAAAATTACAGACGCATTTGAAGAAAAACCTAAAAAGAGAGATATAGAAGATTTTTTCAAATAATTTATTAATAAACAATTTAGTAAAAATATAAATAGCTTTTTGCACTTATATAAAAATGAAAGACCAGGGGAAATCCCTCATTTTTACATCATTGGGACATTTTGCAAACGATGGAAACTTCCTTTTATTTCCCACTTTAATAGCATATTACAAAGTTATCCCGCATGTAAGCATTGCATTTCTTGGAGTCATGGCAATTATATACAATCTGCTTTCCGGGCTTCTCGGGCCATCCATAGGAAAACTTGCGGACAGAATTGACAGGGATGGGGCACTTATATTTCTGGGTATTTTGCTTGAAGCAATATCCGCTATCTTCTTCGGGCTGGCATTTGTATTTACGGCATATGTCAATTATATAATACTTGTAGCAGCTGTAATCCTGGGAATAGGCCAGGCTTTCTACCATCCTATCGGCGCTTCTATACTGGCATTCACATATGGAAAAAAGGATTCATCAACTGCTATGGGAATTAATGGTTCATTCGGCAGCCTGGGGCGTGCCCTGATACCTTCGGTGCTTGTATACGCAATAGTATTCTTCGGAAAATTCTATGGTTTGGTAGCTGTAGCTGCATATACAACCATAGCGGCTGTTATAATTCTTGGGGGGCTCTCATTCTTCAAGAGGAGCAAATATATTAAAATCGATACCAAAAAGCATGCAAAAAATACAGAAGAAAGCAAAGCATCGGAGAGCGAATATAAGAAATACGGCAAATTTCTGTATATACTCACAGCAATTGTATTTATAAGGTCATTCTTCCTTATGGGCACCGTAACGTTTACACCGGATTATTTTGATAATATATTCCATTCAAAGGTTATTATGGGAGATTTATTAACCATAAGTTTCCTGGGCGCTGTGGTCGGACAGCCCTATTTCGGAAGGGTTGTGAAAGACCACGGTGGAAAGTTCACTATTGCAGTTACAACAATTGCTTCAACAGTATTCTTCGGCTTAATGCTTTTAACCGATAATGTATACCTTGTAACTGTTATTTACCTGCTTTACGCAACATTTGCATTCACCAGTTTTCCCGTATTGCTGGGATATGTTGCACAGACAATACCCCAGAAATTTTCCACCAGATCCAACGCACTTGTATGGAGTTTCGGCAATATAGTTGGGGGAGCTATAGGCATTGCAATAGTAACAATACTGCTATATGTCCATGTGGCACTTTACACATCGCTGGTTGTAATGCTAATATTCTCGGTGATTTCTATAATTATGCTTCCCTTGCTACCATCAAAAAAGAAGCAGGAAGAACTGGCATCAGGTATTTAAAAATTTAATTTTATAATTTTTTAGCCTTTAAAGGCTAACTTTAATTGTAATGCCAGTTTAAAATTTAATTTTATAATTTTTTAACCAGTCAAGATCGCTATTGTATATTTCCCTTATATCGTTAAAATTATAATACAGCATGGCAAGCCTCTCAAGACCAAGCCCGAATGCCAGAACCGGTTCCTTGAGCTCCATAGGTTTTGTAACCTCAGGCCTGAATATTCCGGAGCCGCCCAGTTCCACTTCCTTTCCATTTATGTCAACTGCTACATCCATGCTTGGCTCTGTGTAGGGATAATAAGATGGTATAAGCCTTATATTTTTGAATCCTAATCTTGAATAAAATTCCGTGAGAAGCCACTTCAAGGTTGAAAGGTTTACGTCGCTGCCATATACTGCTCCCTCAATCTGGTAAAGCTCGGAAAGGTGTTTCCAGTCCACACTCTCATGCCTGAATACCTTTTCTATTGAGAATATATACTGTGGCTTATCCCTGTGGTTATACAGGTATCTTATTGTATTGACAGTTGTGTGTGTCCTCAGAATTAACTTCTTTGCTTCATCCTCAGACCATTTATAATTCCATCCGCTATATTTCCCATATCCGTGTTCGTGCACCCTCTTAACCTTATCAAGAATTTCTGGATTTTCAAATTCCACCGGGTTTTTTGATTCTACATAATATGTGTCCTGAAGGTCCCTTGCTGGATGGTCCTGCGGTATAAATAACATATCCATATTCCATCCAGTGTATTCGATGAAATGGCCGTGCATTTCTGTGAACCCCATCTCCAGAAAAATTTTCCTTACCTTCTCAATTAAATACGTAAGTGGATGCAGGCCGGCTCCATTTAAAGGTTCTACCCTGGAATTCAGGTCATATGGGCGGAATTTTGCATCTCTCCATTTTCCAGAGGCAATCAATGAGGGTGTAAGCATTTCAAAATAATCATCTTTTCCATAGCTTTCCAGCGCTTCTTTCCCACTTTCATTTATATTAATTATCCTCTTTGTGTATTTCCGTTTTGCTGCAAGCCCTCTGTGTAAAAACTCATCCAGGGTGACTTTATCCGGAATTTTCCCATTGCTGATGCCAGACAATTCCATTCTTTTATTCCTGAAAATATCATCAAGTTTTTCACCGTGCAATGCCATCTCGCCATTTGCCGGTTTTATTCCGAGTTTTGCAGTGTTTGCAATGGCAATTTTATAGTCACTGCCCATGTAATCTACTACCTCTTTCATGGAGCACTTTTCATGCTTAGCCAGGAAATTGTACAATTTCTCTTCAGGGAATCCATTCTCAATGTATTTTTTTCCCTCCTCTGTGATAGAAACAGATTCCTCTGTCACTTTGTTTACATTGATTAAATTTTTAAATTCCAGATATGAGATAGAACTTGAAACAATGCGCCTGTCAGTATCAACATCTATATCCTCTTCAGGCACATCACTGCGGTTTTTTATGAAATTCAAAACTTTATATTCATTCGGGCTTATCTCATTCTTTTCCATTACGTCTTAAATAGTTAGGTGGATTAAATAATTTTTGAACATGGCTATTTCCGGAACAAAGCGTATAATCCGGTAAAAAATCCCGTGTATTTCGTATTTTCAGTCAATTTGAAATTATTTAAATAATAATATAACATTATCTAATGTGGATTACGTACCGGATACATCAGTAATAGTAAGCGGAAAATTCAGGGAATATGTAGCAGGAAAGAACGATGTAAGGGTTATACTTGCAGAGGCTATGATAGCTGAAATAGAGCACCAGGCAAATGAGGGGAGGTCAATAGGCTTCACAGCCCTTGAAGAGCTTAAGAAATTAAGGGAATTATCAGATTCAGGCAAAATTTACATAGATATCATGGGAAACCGCCCCATGGAATGGCAGATAAAAAATGCCCATAGTGGCGAAATTGACAATATAATTAGAAATATAGCACTGGACAATGCAGCTACACTTGTAACTGGAGACCACATACAGAGCATTATAGCATCTATAAAGGGAATAAATGTTATTTATATTAAAGGCGAGGAGAAAGATGCAAGGGACATCCAGGAATTTTTTGATGAATACACATCATCGGTCCATTTAAAAGCCGGGATGAAGCCACTTATAAAAACAGGCAAGCCTGGAGAAGTGGTATTAAAAGAACTGGACTATGTAGTATCAAACGATGAGCTTGAAAGAATAGCATATAACATTGTCCAGAGAGGCAAATTTGAAGACCAGTCCTTTATAGAAATGGATATGTTCGGAGCAACAGTTATCCAGCTGAAGAATCTCCGTATTGTCATAACAAGGCCACCGTTCTCAGATATAATGGAGATTACAGCAGTAAGGCCTGTTGTAAAAACCTCCATAGAGGATTATAAACTTGATAAAAGAGTGATGGACAGGCTTCAAAACAAGGCATATGGAATACTGGTTGCAGGTTCACCAGGAGCCGGGAAAAGTACATTTGTTACAGCACTGGCAGAATATTATGCCTCCCAGAACAAAATTGTCAAAACCATGGAAAAACCAAGGGATTTGCAGGTAAATGATAGCATAACACAGTATACAACGCTGGAAGGCGATATGGAAAAAACCGGAGATATACTTCTTCTTGTCAGGGAGGACTATACCGTATTTGATGAAATGCGTGTCACTTCAGATTTCAAGGTTTATTCAGACCTCAGGCTTGCCGGTGTTGGCATGGTTGGTGTTGTGCATTCTACCAGAGCTGTGGACGCTATCCAGAGATTTGTAGGCAGAATAGAACTCGGATTAATCCCCCAGGTGGTGGACACTGTCCTGTTTATAGACGGAGGGAAAGTATCGCAGGTACTTACAACAGATTACCAGATTAAAATACCATATGGGCTTAATCAGGAAGACCTTGCAAGGCCGGTAATAGTTATACGTGATTTTCTAAAAAACAAGCCTGTAAGTGAAATATATACATTCGGCGACCAGGTAGTTGTAATTCCTGTAGGTGACGAGAAAAACGGTGCAAATCCATTATTTGCCATTGCCGCAGCAAAAATAAGGGAAGATATGATGAAACTTCTTGAAACAGATCATGTGGATGTGCAGATCGTTTCAGAGGGAAGGGTTATAATAAAAGTTCCCGATGCAAAGATACCGAGATTAATTGGAAGAAAAGGCGAAACAGTTACTGCACTGGAAAAATCCTACGGGCTTAAGATAGATGTGGATACACTATCAGATGATGTAAATGTAATGCAGGATGCTTTAATTGAAATAAAGAACAAAACAATATTCATTGACGTGGGCTCAAGGAACAGGCCGGTAAAATTATATGTTGATGGCATTGCAATGCTTTCAGCCCGCAGTTCAGCCAAGGGAATGATAAAACTCAGGATAAATAGTGATACAGGAAATACGGTATATAAATACATAAAGCAGGGGAAGAAACTTCAGTATATGGTAATGGAGGAATCTGAACCATCATCTTCACATTCCAGATAAGCACAGTTTTCTGCCTTAACTGCTTTTGCCATCTACATATTTTCATTGCCTGATAATTTTATCCTGTAAATTTAGAATTCTCCCAATCAGTTAAGCAATAATCTGGCATATGGAAATTATGCAGTTAAATTTCATTGAAAAGTGAGTAATATCCACTGCATTTGTTATATTAATTAAACATGCTAAACGAACTTTAAATATTTGCCTGCAATACAACAATATGTATTCATACGAAAAAACTTTAAACAAAAGTGCTGAAGAAGTATTTGGGGGGCTCCACAAGCTTCTGAAGGAAGCAAACTGGCTAATTATTTCATACATTGATCTGAAGGAAATATTTTCCAAAATGCAGAAAGAAATAGAACCGTACTATATACTTGATGTATGTTTTCCACCGGCTGCAGCCGAACTTGTGAAGGATAATGAAGACATCGGCGCTTTTATTCCGTGCAAGGTTGTACTTATTCAACATGGGAATACCACAAAAATACTGATGCCTAAGCCATCTGTTCTTTCCAAAGAGTACCTTGATACAGATGGGAAGGTGGCAGAAAAATATGAAACCACGTTGATGGGCATGCTGGATAAATTATAAATTCATAAAGTTTATTCGTTAAATTTTATATGCAATCCTATTGATTGCTAAAAAATCTCCGATGCTGGTTTTCGGCCAGGTTACAAATTCACTATTTGGATATATTGGCTTATTTTTTATTATTAGATTTGTAGGGCTGCAATCATGGGGATACCTCAGCTTTTCCCTGGCATTTATAGGTGTATTGAGCATTATCGGGGATCTGGGATATGGAACTGCACATCTGAAATACCTCTCATCCGGAGAATATGAAGAGGGTGTGTGTACCGGTACATTTTTGACAATAAGGACAGTACAGACTTTAATTACAATATCAATTGTCCTGGGGTCACTGTTTATCTGGATAAATGTTTTGCACAGGGGGTTCCAGAGCAATGTAGAAATATACGCTATAATACTTCTTCTTCCATATTTTTTCTTTGCACGGTTGAAGGATGTTCCCATCATATATTACAATTCTAAACTGAAATCTGCCCGTATGTCAATCCCCCAGATTACAGAAGCAGTGGTAAGGAATTCACTGTTTATAATCCTCGGCGCAGTATATATTCTCAGAATACCCGGTTATAATACAGTATCTGCAGCCATTTTACTGGCTATTATTTACAGTATTTCCTATTTTATCTATTTCCTGTTGTCTGTATTTCTAGGAAGACCGTGGAAAGTTAACAGGCCATCAATGGAACTCTTCAAGAAATACACAAAACTTGCATATCCCCTGGCACTGGCATCGATTATCGGGTCTGTAAGTGGAAACATAGATAAGGTTTTAATTGAATTTTACTGGCATGCTGTTGCAACAGGGGCATTTGCAAGCCTGCAGCGTATAGCCAGCCCAATTACAACCTTCTCAGGGACAATAAGCATATTTTTTATTCCACTGCTCATGAAAAGCCAGGGGTCCAGCGATAAAAACTTCAAAACAGATATTTCATTATTTGAAAGGATAATATCTATATTCATATTGCCACTGGTAATTATCTTCGTTGTTTTGAGGGTATATGTGGCGAATCTATGGTCTGCTGCCCTGATACCCTATGCCGACATACTGATATTTCTCACACTTGCAGCCTACCTTGTTGCAATAAATTCTGCTTATTCTTCAAGCCTCGTGGCCAGGGGACTCACTAATAAAATAGGAAAAATTACGGTAATCGCGCTCATAATCAACATCTCCCTGGATCTGCTACTTATACCTCCAGATGTGTTTGAAATACGTATCTTCTCACTTGGAGTCCTGGGCGGTGCTGTAAGCACTTTTGTTGCCATGCTGTTTGAGACCGTGGCTTACCGGGTTACTGTAATAAGGGCAGAAAAGATGAAACCTGATTTGAGGATATTTTACCAGTTATTGCCCATCCTGGCACAATCCATGTTCCTTTTCGGTATAACCAGTTACATAAAAATATACAGTATCCTCCTGTTTATCCCCGTTTCAGTAGCATCAGTTATTGTATTTTTGGGAGTCGCCGTACTGTCAAGGCAAATAACTCTTAACCAGATACTGGAATTTATAAGGGCTTTAAACCCATTTTCATTTGGAAAGCAGCTACATAATGAATAAGTTTATATTATATAGCTAAAATACAGGGTATGGAAGAGATAAGCATAGATGAATTCCATAAGATAGATATCAGAGTTGGAAAGGTAATAGAGTGCACAAAGGTCGAAAAATCAAGAAATCTATTGAAAATTATAGTTGACCTTGGAGACCAGCAAAAACAGATCATATCAAGCATTTCAAATTGCTATTCTCCAGAGGATATGATGGGAAAGCAGCTTGTTGTTATAAATAATTTAGCCCCTGCTAAATTCATGGGCCTGGAAAGCCAGGGCATGCTTCTTGCTGTAGAGGATGAAAATGGTGTCTCCCTGTTAAAGCCAGATCGGGAAGTTTCTCCTGGCACGAAGGTACATTAATGTCACTTGCCGATGATTACCGCCCATCCGATTTAAATAGCCTGCTGTTAAGCAATGAAGCAAGGCAAGCCATGATTTCATGGATCGATTCCTGGATGAACCATTCAGAAGTCAAAAACTCACTGATACTGTGGGGCCAGCAGGGAATAGGAAAAACCAGTGCAGCATATGCACTTGCCAGTTACGCCGGGCTTCCTGTGGTTGAAATGAACGCATCTGAACAGAGGAATAAGGAAAGCATGAAAAAGATTGCATTAATGGCATCACAATACAGGAATCTTTTTGATGATGACGCCAGAATGCCCGATAAACTCATACTCATAGATGAAGCAGACAACATATTTGAATCCAGAAGCAGGTCCTCGGGTGGTGATACAGGAGGCATGTCAGAGCTTCTTGAAATCATAAAAAACACAAAAAATCCGGTTATAATTACAATGAACGATTACTATTCTTTTAAATCTAAAAATAATGCAAGGGAAATAGTTTCCAGATCGGTAGAAATAGAAATGACCCCATATAAAAGAAAAAATGAGGTAAACTATAAAATATTCACTTCAGGCGTGCACAGTGTCCTGAAAAATATAGCTATAAAGGAAAATATACATATAAATGACCATGAGATTGATGGGATTATAAGGTCAAATGAGCCTGATATTAGAGCCATGATAAACGACCTTTACCTCTACAGTTCACGTGAAAACGATTACGGGGAGAATAGCAGGGACAAATCAGAATCAATCTATTACCTCACATCAGATACATTCAGGGGAAATGATTACGATACGATTATATCAGCTCTGTATAAAATGGATGAAGATACTGATTTTTATATGAAGTGGATTGATGAAAATATTCCATATGAGTATACAGACCCGGTAGACCTGAAGAATACATATGACCTGATTTCAATAGCAGATATCTATTATGGGAACAGGTTCAAAAATTTCTCACTTGCCAGTTACGGCATGGAAATTACAGCCGGCATATCAGTGAAAGCAAAAAACAGGAATGACCATTATGTGAAATACAATTTTCCATCATTTATCAAGAAAATGGCTATGAGGAAAAAGAATTTTGAACTTTACAATACAATTAATTTTGCAGGAAGGATGGGGGCAATTTCCCATACATCAACGGCTACAATATCTGGCAATATGTGGTTTTACCATATAATGAAACAGAAGGATAGAAAATTATATTCATTTTTATCCACACTG
This sequence comes from Ferroplasma acidiphilum, assembly GCF_002078355.1. Classification (NCBI taxonomy): domain Archaea; kingdom Methanobacteriati; phylum Thermoplasmatota; class Thermoplasmata; order Thermoplasmatales; family Ferroplasmaceae; genus Ferroplasma; species Ferroplasma acidiphilum. The sequence continues at coordinate 432,699 of NZ_CP015363.1, forward strand.
CTTGGAATAACTGAAAAACAAACACACAGCGCTAAATAATAGTCTATAAATGCGGATTGTTTTCAATCCGGTGCGAGAGGGCTTTCTTGCATTTTTTTATTGTGCCGCTGACAGTTATTATATTACCGCCCTTTTCACGTATTATGCTGCATATGGTCGGTTTATTCAACTGATTGCACATATAAATACTGAAATTTTCAGTTCTATATTTCCTCTTAACTTCATAATAGTTATACAGGTATCTGTCCATTCTTTCGGGTTCTGACTCCCAGAATACAAGCACATACCTTTTCCTTATTAATGACCCTTTCAATGAATAGTTAATGGTTCCTTACTATTTTGAGTTTATCATAATCAGGTTAGGCATTAAGCAATATTCTGATCCTCTTGCAGTAAAATACTATGGAAACCGCATTCAGTTAGAAAAATAAATATCCCTACTATAATCAATCCTCTAAAATGCCTTATCCCAGCTAAGTTTATTTTCTATGTAATAATTGTATACAAATATTTGATTTTATGACTGAATTTCAATTGTAAAGGTAATCTGATCAGTTGATGTTATTTATCCAATGGGGCATAATTGCCATAGGCGAAATAAAAATCTATAAATATCATTTATAAATGAAGTAGCAACTAAAAGTGAATAATATGGAAACTTCATACAGCTTAATTAGAAATGAATGGAAGCATTTAAAAAAATCAAGTATATACGGCTTACAGAAAGAAAGAATGATATCCTGGAGAAGGGGAAATTCCATTGAGAGAGTGGATCGCCCTACAAGGCTGGATAAGGCTAGAAACGTCGGATATAAGGCAAAGGAAGGCTATATAGTGGTAAGGGCAAGAGTAAGGAGAGGCGGACAGCACAAGCCCAAGATAATGGGAGGCAGGAGGCCAAGGAGACTTGCATATACCAAGATGACATTAAAGAAAAACATACAGGTAATTGCCGAGGAGCGTGTAGCTGATAAGTACCCTAATACCGAAGTGCTTAATTCATATTATGTGGGCGAGGATGGACTTTACAAATACTATGAAGTTATACTTGTAGATAAAGCCACACCGGCAATATACAATGATAGCAAAATTTCATGGATAGTTGAGCCACAGAATAAGGGCCGTGCTTACCGTGGCCTCACATCAGCAGCTTATAAGAACAGAGGGCTGGGACATGGGAGACTGGGAAGTGACAAGAGCAGACCTTCTATACGGGCAAATGGAAGACTGAGGAAATAATTTTTAAAGCCACGGTGGCCCAGTGGTACGGCGCCAGCCTTGAGAGCTGGTTCCCTTGTGGATCGGGTGTTCGAATCACCCCCGTGGCGTTTCAACAATTATGCGCCAGCAAGGTGATATTGTGGACGAACTGGATGAATTAAGAAACAAAGCTATTGAACTGTTATTAAACGTTGATATAATAAGGGATTGCACCTATGTAAACAGGGATGATTTTGAGCAGGGAACCCTGGAATATGAAGATCTGGATTACCAGGATAAAAATATGCTCTTTACCATTGACGATTTCACAGTGCTAAATTTAAAGGGTGATAAAAACCATGTGGATAAATTGATTATCAATTTTAACGGCATACATGGGGATGACCCGGAGAATTTTGATGATGTTGATTTTTACATGGAGAAATATTCGGATATCCTGGAGAAGAATAATAATGTCTCACTTATAAATATAATACCCCTGAGGACAAATAGAAAGGAAACGTTTCTGGCTTTATTTGATAGAACGGAATTTAACGGGATAATTACATTTGATTATATCATAAATACACTTTTTAAAAGTTATATATTGCCTGTAATAAATATAATAAAACCCGGGGAAGTCCTCATACTTGACAGCAGGCTAAAAAACTCTATAAAAAATGTTCTTGAATCTGACACCAGCATTGATGTGCCTCCAGTATCTATGTTCGACGATATTTCCAGTTACAGAGAAAATTATGATTAAACTATATATGAACGTTTGTTATTTCATTTCATGCAGGTAAGGCCATACAGGAAGTCTGATTTCCATGGTGTATCAATTATAGAGAAAATGGCATTTGGAGACGAGGCATATTCCAATTTTATGCTTAAAGGCATTTTAAATAGCATTAATGGTTTTACATATGTCCTTGATGACGGTTCAAAACTCCATGGGTACGCAACAATGGGGCCCTTAAATGAACAGGCAATAGATATAGAAAGTATAGGGGTTCTTCCGGAAGACCAGGATATGGGATACGGAAGTATGCTGATTACTGCAATAGAAGCAGAAGCCAGAGCGAGAGGATATTCTATTATTATACTCGAAGTGAGGGAGAAAAACGATCATGCAATTAAATTCTATAAAGCCCACGGGTATGAAACATTTGAGTTAATTAATGGGTATTACAGTATGCCGTTCAATGGTTCAAGAAATGCTTACAGGATGAGAAAAAATATATAATTCAATGCTTTTTAATTCTATTCAGCATCATATTAAACTCAGACCTGTTCCGTTCCTGCCTGAATGCAGAAATATCAAAGAATAAATCATGTTTTTCATGTTTTTTTGATATCATGATAATGCAACTCTTCAGTATATTTTATTGCCCACAGACATTTTCCTATTTAAAAATAATATATAGATATTACTCGTGTTCTGCATTGCGTTTTTCAAGTTCGGCATCGATTTCATCATCTTTCTCTGCTGGCTTATTGCTTTTTGCTGATCTCTTTGTCAGGAAATTGGTCAGCAATTCATCCTCGGAGATTGGTGAATCTGAATTTTCACTGAAACCAAGGTTTTCATTTATGCGCTCCACCTGATCGTTTATAGAGTTAAGGTTATTGTCAGCGATATCCTTGATGCTTGCAAGTGATCTGAGATAACTTGCCTGCTGGTCCGGTGTAATTTTAAGTGCCTGGAATACAACCTCACTTTTTCCAATAAGATCCATAGCTTTTCCAGCATCGTTATACATATCCAGCTGTGATGATATGGAATCTAAGAGTATGTTGGTACGATCGAAATATGTAGTAAATGCCCTTACGTCTTCTATCTGCTTTTCAAGGCCACGTTCAATATCGTTATAATTCCTTTCCTGAGCAGCCTTTCTGCTCTCTTCCAGGGACTGCGCCCTTTTTAAAAGGGCCCTTATTGCCCTTTTTAAATTCATCTGTAAATCCTTAATTTTGACTTTAGTTTCTTCCAGCTCTTCGTCCTTTGAGAGCTTGGGTTTTTTCTTTGGCAAAATAGACATAATATTTATAGTATTTACGTGATAATAAATATTTCGGTTTAACCATACTGCCTCATATCTTCTGTTGCGTATAATTTTCATATGGATATTTTATCTATATATAATATAATATTCAGGAACCCAGCAGGAAGCTGCTACCATCTGTTTATAATAATATTATTTTATTAATATATTAAATATGTAATTATTAATACAGGCAAATATTATATTCCGAATAAATATGTTGTAGTAAAATATGTCTGTTAAAAATAATAATTTTAAGATAATAATAATTATTGCAATATATGCCACGATATCTTCAATCATTGCCAGCTCAGTAATGATAGTCATTGAACTACTCGGGCTTAAAATTCTGCTACTCTATATAATTTCATATGCTATAATTATGGCAACAGATATCGCCATTCTTTATTATGCGATAGAGATCATAATGGAAAGATACACTAAAATGCTCAAAATTATCAATGAACCGGTAGCAAATGCACCCAGACCCGGTGTTGAAAGAAAAGCTATAGAGTTAACAGATTCTGAAAGCGCAATTGTATCCATACTTGAGAAGAATAATGGCAGAATAATGCAGAACTCATTAACAGGCAAAACAGGCTATTCAGCTCCAACAATATCGAGAATTTTAACCACTTTAGAAGAAAAGGGTGTAATAGATCGTAGAAGGCATGGCATGACAAATGAAATATCTCTTAAAGAAAGGTGAAATATATTTCAGTGAAATGCATTTCAGATAACAGTTAAAAGCTTTTTCAGGATACATATGCATGGAAACAAAAAAATAATCTGGCTAATAATAGGGCTGGCAATATTTGTAGTGGCACTGAGTATGGTGTCTTTCTTCCTGTACGGGAGGCCGGACATAGCGACTCGTTATTCAGGAGTCTATCCATCAGCAACTGGATTTCCCGGCAGGTTCGCATTTATAATCATGCCCGTGATGGCAATTATATCTATATTAATCCTTATACTTTTTGTAAGGTTTATTATGAGAATGGCCGGTGGAAGCTCATGCCGCAGGGATATGATATATGACAACTCTGAAGCAATATTGAGAGAAAGATATGCAAAGGGCGAGATATCAGAGGAGGAATATAAAACAAGGCTGAACAATCTGAAAAACCATTGAACTTTAAATTAATTTTTTTATAATTTTATAATTTTTTATGTACTTTACAGATTTAAGATATAATCCTGGTATTTTCTAAGAAGCCCTGCATCTATGGATGGCCGTATCTGTGAAATGACTTCCAGCAAATCATCTGTGGACACATCAATTTTATTGCCTGTTTTTATTACTTCCATAAATACATTCTGTACAGCTTTCTTGCATATAAATTCTATATCAGCTCCAGAATACCTCTCTGTTTTATTTGCAAGTTCATCATAATCAATATGGTCTATGTGCTTAACCTCTGAAAGCTTCAACTGGAAAATTTTCTTTCTTGATTCATAGTCCGGTGGTGGAATATATATCTTTACATCAAATCTTCCTGGCCTCATAATTGCCTCATCGATTCCCCAGGGATTATTCGTTGCGGCTATGATAAATACGTTTCTGTCTTTCTGGGATGTTAACCCGCCAACTTCGGTGAGAAGCTGTGAAACACCTCTCCTGGCAGCATCAGATTCTGAGCCTGACCTCTTTGGCACCAGCGTATCGATCTCATCAAAAAATAATATGGATGGTGATAATAGATAGGCAGCACGGAAAAGGAGGGAAATATTTTTCTCAAACTGGCCGAACCACTGGCTGTAAAGTGTTGATGGATTTACATTTATAAAATTGGCTTTTACTTCATTCGCAATAGCCTTAACGATGAAGGTTTTTCCGGTGCCTGGTGGGCCATAAAGAAGCATGCCGCCGCTGAATTCAATATTATATTCCTGTGATAGCTCTTTATACCGCATAGGGTATATTATCTTTGACATAATCTCTGTTTTTACATTTTCTAATCCAGCAACATCCTGAAATGTAACTTTTGGAATCTCAGGTGGCTCTATATTCAATGTCCCAAGTATCTTTTTCCCCTCAGAAATCCTGTCCTCCTCAACAGCTTCTCCACCTATGGATTCATATATTTTTTTAAGGTTGGCTGCCTGCTCCAGCCTTTTCTGTTTTATTTTTCCCGTTGACCTGGAAGCTATTTCCAGAACCTCCTTATATGCTGCCTTATAAGTTTTGGCTGCTTCATTTTTATTCCCTGAGGATTCCTCCTCAATTGCTTTTCTAATCAGAAGGCTTACATGGTCAATTTTTGTTTCAGTCATAGTACTGCTCCGTGTCATCAACATTTACCGATGTCTGGCTGTATAGTTTTGTATGTTTCCACCCGCATGAAATAAAATCAAGCTTTAACTTAACAATGTAATCATTGGGAAATATGGCATAAGAAGTCAACTTTATGGCTATCTGTTTTGGGAAAAAAAGGTAATCCTTGGCTTCTTCACCCTGTCCACTATAAAATATCATCTTTACCCGACTTCCAATAATCTGGGTGTAATCCTTTGGCCCTGTACGTATCTGGGGGTTCAGGCTCTCATTCTCATCAATAAATTTCTTAATCTGTTCAATGGTTCCATTCAGTAAACAGCCCACCTTAATTGTATACATTTCAAGAACCTTTTTAGGGACATTAATGTAAACTTTCGAAGCAAGTTCATTTTCCATTTCATGATCCGATAACCGGATTAATGTCCGCACGATAAGGCTCATAATTCTCCTTAAATATAATAATATCACATTATTTAACTTTATTTGTGTATTGTTTTATATTATCAGGTAGTTATCAATAGGTGAAGTACAATCTGAGTAATAACCGATAAGCTTTAATTCCCCAATCAATTACGTTAAATATATCATGGAATCATATGAAGTAAAGGAAATGCCAATCTCCTATAGCAGGGAAATAAAATTATCATTCTGTGCAGTAGCGGATGAAATTTCAGACCAGATGAAAAAATCACTTGAAAGCATAATAAATGTGGCTGAGGAGATAGGATACCCTTATGAACTTGTGATAACTACCCACATTCCTGTAGATGTTAAATCAGATAAAATTAAATTTATCAATGAAGCATTTACCACACCGGGTGCCGGGAAACAGCTGGCATATATTCATAGCAATGGAAACTACCTGATAATATTTAACCCATATAATATATACAGCCCTGAAACATCGGACGTTGTTCACAGTTTTCTTGAAAAAAGGGAAAAAAGGGCGTTAATATATAATTTAATCGTAATTTCACGTGATCTACTGGATAAAACCGGGGGATGGAGAGATCTACGGGAGTATGAGGATATAGACCTTCTAGCCAGAATTGCAGCAGAAGGTGGTATTGTGGCATTCCCGGCAGAGCGGTATGATTCTTTATTGTACAGGGTTCCAGATAAAGAATCGTTTATAGATAGATTCTTAAATTTCCGCGACGCCATAATCTCATGCAATTTTGGTTTGAAAGATATAAAAATATTCCATATCGAGCCATTTTATGTATCGTTCATATCCTTGCTGTTGAGCAAATTATCAAGAACGAAACCTTACAAATTCAAGGAAAATAATCGTATAATAGTTATGGAAGGCATAATGGAATCGTTGATTTTGAAGGATTTTGAAAATTATTTCATTCCTGTAACTATTCCAAAACTACACATCAGCTCTACCGAGCTTAATTATATGGAAAAAAGGAGTTACCTGTGGAACAAAGTTAATAAAAGCATTATGGAAATAATACAGGTCAGTGATAATTAATTTTCCAGCTGCTAACTTAGCAGAGCTGTCTTTTATGCATTTTTAAATCAATAAATTTTATAAAACTTCTATCTGTTCGAACTAAACACTCCAGATAAGGATAAATATCAAATATAGTTACCTGGACATGGATACAGGCATCATTTATAGAAAAGCCAGTTTAGATGACGTACCTTATATAGCAGATATCTGGAATCAGGGAATAGATTCAGGGAATGCGACCTTTGAAATAAAGAAAAGAGACCCGGTGTGGACATCTGACTGGCTTGTCAAACGTGACCCGAGGTATGTGGTGCTGGTTGCCGGTAACAGGAATAACATTCTCGGCTGGCTTTCCCTGAACCCATTTTCCAGCAGGGAGGCATATAGATTTGTTGCCGATATTTCTATTTATGTAGAAAACAGCTATCATGGTAGGGGAATCGGTTCTGGCCTTCTTGACCACGGCATAATAGAAGCAAAAATAAACGGATTCCATAAACTGGTTTTAACCATGCTCCGTGACAATGAAATTGCCAGGAAACTTTATATTTCCAGAGGTTTCAGCACAGTTGGAATCATGCATGAACAGGGCATTTTAAATAATAAATGGATTGACACCGAAATTATGGAAAAAATATTATAAATTATTATAGAGTTAAGGCCAATTAATATCTTTCAAAGCCAGATATAACAGGGCCGTCCTCTCTGGAATTTTATCAACAACTATGTACTCATTTTCAGAGTGGGCTCCAGCACCTACAGCTCCAAGCCCATCTATAACCGGGCAGTAATATGAACAGAAATTTCCATCACTTCCTCCGGCAACAGAAGCTTCATCCAGATCTAGCCCGAGGTTTTCACCAATTTCCCTGACCTTCAGGAAAAGCTCTTTTGAATCTTCACTTTTTACAAGAGGAGGCCTCAATTTGTATTCCAGTTCCTTTCTGGAACCGTGGAATCTGAGAGGAGTATTTTCCAATGCTTCTATAATCCTTTCTGATTCTTCCGGCAGTTTGTATCTTATATCCATTATCCCTTCACAGTAATCCGGTATCACATTGGATCTGGTACCTCCATTTATAACATCTAAATTTATGGAAGTGCCTTTCTGTTTATCGTTTAATTTCTCTATAACCGGTATCATATAAGCCATCTCATATATTGCATTTATGCCTTTTTCCGGTTCAAGGCCGGCATGTGATGCTTTTCCATAAATCTTTAGGGTTATTGTACCAACTCCACTTCTCTCTGTCTTCAGGGCTCCATCAAGGGATGGTTCCATTACAAAGGTGAAAATTGATTTTTTTGCCTCACTGATAATAAGGTCCTTAGAGGAGCCTGATTCTATTTCTTCATCTGAGGTGATTAGAAGAACAATGCTGTATTTTAACTCCTTATTTTTCACAAGTGCTTTAAGGGCATACACCGTCTGTACCAGCCCTGTTTTCATATCAAATATCCCCGGCCCATAGCCCTTTCCATTCTCAACTTTAAATGGCCTTGATTTAATAGTACCTTCAGGAAAAACAGTGTCATAATGGCATAGTAGAAGTATCCGGTTATCTGATTTACCCTTTATGGCCAGGCGCAAATCATTTCCCGCACTCTCTGATTTAATAATTTCCGGGGCAATTCCCAGATTCTCTTTCAGATAACCTGCCATATACCCTGCAAATTTATCCAGAAGCACTTTGTCTGTTGAAGGAGTTTCCATCTCTACTAATGATTTTAAATCTGATAGCATTGAATCCTGCTGGCTTTTGAAATACTGGAATACATTATTCATGCTATTATCCCCTCTTCAACGGTATATTTTTTTAGATACTCTTCACTGATTTCAACACCGATGCCTGTACCCTTATTAGGCTTAATTGTGCCATTTTCCATTGTGAATGGATTCTTAACTATGTCATTTTTAAAGTATTTGTCATTGGGCGATGTGTCTCCAGGATAATTAATATCAGAAAGAGATGCCATGGAAACATTAAAGGACCTTCCGATTCCAGTTTCTAACATTCCTCCAATCCATACATGGCCCTTGAATTCCTTCACTATTCCCATAACTTTTAAGGAATTTCCGATTCCGCCTAGCCTTCCCTCTTTTATGTTTATAACCTTACACGCACCCATTTCAAATGCTTTCTGTGCCTTCTCCGGTGAAGTAATAGATTCATCCAGGCATAATGGCGTGGATAATCCCTTTGCAAGCCTTGAATGGTATATTATATCATCATGGTACAGGGGCTGCTCCAGATATACAAGATTGTATCTGTCTATTTTTTTAATCAAATCAAAATCCTTCTCGGTATAATCGCTGTTGGCGTCTGCACTTAAAACTATATCCGGAAAATTGTCCCTTACAGCACTTAGTATACCTATTTCCTTTCCCTTCATTATTTTGACTTTAATTCTTTTATATCCACGGTCAAGGGCTTCCTGTATCTTCTTTAATGTAACGTTTATATCATCCATTCCAAGTGATATTCCAACGTTTGCATATCCCCTGCTGTGCCCTATGTAATCTACCAGGGATTTTTTATTTGCTTTTGCATAATAATCATAGAGAAGCATTTCCATGGAAGCTTTTGCCATATTATTGCCTTTTATAAATTTTACCTGTTCATTGAATTCATCCGGCTCTGGAAGGCCTTTTACTACTGGTGCAAGATACTGTTTTACAATATGGAATACTGTATAATTATCTTCTGAGCCATAAAAAGGATTTTCGTCGGTAACACTTTCAGAATAAGCAGTTATTCCATTATGTTCAAGCTTGAAAACATAAACATCCTTGTTTACATCTGTTCCGAAGCTGGTTGTGAATGGGCTTATCAGTGGCATTTTTAGCTTGTGGTAAGTTATTTTCATAAAAATATAATACGTCTGGTTATAAATCTATTCCTATTTTCCAGTTTTACCATTTAGCATTATTTCTGGCTTCTGATAAACTCTTTATATATTATTATTATCAATTTTACCATGGGTACATACAGAGGGCTTTACGATCTGCATGATGCATACAGATCTGATTATTTAAAGATTGCAAATCACGGTTTTATTGCAAATAACCGCACTGCAGCACTTGTTGGTATAGATGGAACTATTGACTGGGCATGTTTGCCCAACTTTAATTCAAATCCTGTCTTTGATTCTATTCTTGATGCCAGAAATGGTGGTTATTTCAAGACCAGCCCTGTAATGGAAAGCAATGTCAACCAGTATTACGAAGAATCAACCAATATACTTATAACAGAGTTTGTAAATAACAATCAGGTAATTTTAAGGCTCACAGATTTTCTTCCAACATCATCATATAGCACAATAACGTTTCCGGAGATACACCGGCTAATTGAGGCCCCATATTCTGATGTTGAAGTATCAATAGATATAAAATCGCATTTTAACTTTGGCTCAGGGAAAACAAACATAACCAGGGATAGAAATGGTTATATTTTCTCATGTACAGATGACACACTTGGAATTTCCACAAATCTTAAATTGAAAAAGGGAAATGGAAATGTATACAGCAGGATAAAAGTGGAAAAAGGTTCACATGAATGGATTGTTGTATTAAGCGGAGTAAGGCAAATTGGCAATGTAAGGCAATATGAATCATATACACGGCTGGAAGAAACAAGAAATTACTGGAGTGCATGGGCAGGAAAAATAAACTATAGTGGATTATATTACGATCATGTAATACGATCTGCACTTACATTGAGAGGGCTATTTTATGACCCTACAGGAATGATGGTTGCAGCACCAACAACAAGCCTCCCTGAAATTATTGGTGGAGAACGAAACTGGGACTACAGGTATACCTGGATAAGGGATACTGCATATGTTGTAGAGGCACTTTCACTTATAGGGTTAAAGGACGTAGCTACAAAATTTCTCTATGATATCATGTCCATAGTTCAAAAGGATAAGAAGGTCAAAACTATATATCCGGTAAATGGGGATTCAAAACTGGAGGAGAAAAAGGTAAATTTATCCGGGTATATGGATTCAATTCCTGTAAGGATAGGAAACGAAGCATCGGAGCAGTTGCAGATAGACCAGTACGGCTCCATAGTGAATGCTGTATTCAGGTTCCATGAGGCAGGTGGGCTTGTTACCACTTACCTGTGGGATTTTCTCATCGAAATACTGGATACACTGAAAGATATCTGGAAGCTGCCTGATTCCAGCATCTGGGAATTCAGGTCAGAACCAAAGCATTACCTGTATTCAAAATTAATATCATGGAGTGCATTTAACCGGGCAATAAAAATGGGCAGGGAACTGGGCTATAGTGCCCCATATAGAACATGGCATAAAATAAGGGAAGAGATAAAGAATGAAATAATGGAAAAGGGGTATAACCCGGATGTAAAAGCATTTACCCAGTATTACGGGAGTGACCAGATGGATGCATCGGTATTGAGAATGCCATTGACAGGCATTATTAGTGCCAAAGATCCGCGTTTTGTCTCCACTCTTGCCAGGGTTGAAGCGGAACTGAAAAATCCATGTGGAATGTTTATTAGATATCACAGCGATGATGGACTGAAAGGCCATGACAATGCATTTCTTTTACTGTCTTTCTGGTATGTTGAGGATTTGATATTATCAGGGCGTATTATGGAAGCAAAGGAAACATTTGAAAATATACTTGACCACTCTAACCACCTGATGCTTTTTTCTGAGGAAATTAATTTTAATGATTGCAGGGAGATGCTTGGCAATTTCCCGCAGGCAATTACCCATCTTGGGGTTATAAGGGCAGCAATAAAACTTGATGAAGCATTAAGGGGCAAATAGATATATTTAATAATGTTTTAATCAGGTAATGTATTATAAGAGTATGAAGAAGATACTTGTGGTTACCAGCCGTGCACCATTTTCATACCGGTATGCTCCGGGAGGTGATGTCAGGATATATAATGTAGGTGGAGTTGCCACAGCCCTCAGCACAATGCTTAAGGGAACCGGAGGCACTTGGGTATGCTGGGGCGATGGAAAGAATGACATGGCACACCAGGAGGAAACTACAGATGGGTATAAGATAGCAAGGGTATTCCTAAACAAAACTGAAAAATTCGGGTTTTACAATAGCTATTCCAACAGGGTTTTATGGCCATTATTCCACTATTTTAGAAACAATATACATTTTGACTCCACAGCTTTTAAGTATTATTATATTGCAAATGAAAAATTTGCAAAAAAAATAAAGGAAAATATAACGCCGGATACAATAATATGGGTGCATGACTACCAGCTTATGATGATCCCGTCAATATTGAGAACTATGGACATATCCAATTATATAATATTCTCATGGCACATCCCATGGATATCTCCTGAATTTTTCAGCATACTCCCCGAAGCAAAATTTCTCGCACAGAGCATTTCAAAATCTAATCTGGTAACATTTCATACCAGGCTGTATGAGAAGAATTTTTTCAATACTCTGGAGTACCATGAAATAAAAGTTAAAAATAGATTAAAAACTCTTGCAATTCCCCTGGGGATCGATAAAAATTTTTTTCACCTGTCTAAAACCATGGCAATTAAACCAAAAAAAGAAAAAGCATCAATTATATTTTCAATAGACCGCCTTGATTATACAAAAGGGCTTCTACAGAGGGTAAAGGCTATTGAGAAGATTCTCAGTTACAGAAAGGACCTTATAGGGAAATTAGTATATTTAATGAACGTTACACCAAGCCGTACAGGCATTCCAGAATATGATGAAATTAAAGAGCAACTGGAGATGGAAGTGGGAAGGGTAAACGGTCTTTACAGTACAACTTCATGGGTGCCTATAATTTACATATACAGGAAAATATCACAGAAATATCTGGTTTCATTATATGCACGAAGTGACATAGCATTGATTACCCCATTAATGGATGGTTTAAACCTTGTTTCCAAAGAGTTTGTAGCAACTACGGATAAGGGTGTGCTTATACTATCAAAATTCGCCGGGGCTGCGGAATATATGGACGGAGCGTTGATAGTAAACCCTAATAATATAAATGAACTGGCAAGTGCCATAGTAAGGGCAATGGAAATGGATGGAGAGGAAAAAATGTCACGGCTCAAAAGGATGAAAAAGGATGTATATGTAAAGAACAGTAACTGGTGGTATAAGAGGATATTAACAACAGCAGAAAGGCAATGGCATGTATCAGGAGAATAAAATTATACATAGAATAGAAAAAATAATTTCCATGGAACCACAGTTATTTCTTGATTATGACGGAACACTGGTCCCGATTATCAAGAATCCAGAAATTAACCAGGCAGATTATGACCTGCTTAAACTAATCTCGCATTTAGATTCCCGTTTTGAAATGTATATAGTTACAGGAAGGGAGGTTAGTGACATAATCCGTTTTCTCGGGGAATATAATATTATAGGCCTTCATGGTTCAGTATTTCATATAGATGGCCAGACGATAAATATTCCAGAATTCCATAAATACGTCGAACTATTCAATCAAATATATCAGAATACGGTATATATTCAGGAAAAGTTTCATGGATTGAGGATATACAATAAAACAGGTAGCATCCTTTTTCATATGGGCAATATTAAAAATCAGCGTTCCCGTGAAACTGTACATAAAATTATTAATTTCCTTGCATTCCGTTACAATATTGAATTATACACAGGAATAGACATAATAGAATTGAGAATTCCACACATTAATAAGGGTACCGCAATTAAGCAGATAAGGAACCTTAACCGGCCTGCAATAATAATAGGTGATGACAGGACAGATGAAGATTCTTTTATTGCCAATCAGGATGCAATAACCATAAAGATTGGAGATGGAGATACACATGCCAGATTTGCTATTCCCTATGAACGCGTTAGGCCATTATTATGGGAGTTGTTAAAAATTTTATAGTTGTGATATGCATATAAAAATAAACAGTTTCAGTTGCCCTTATATGTCTGAAAATCCATGAAGTCTACCACTTCCAACCCTGTAAAATTGAGCCCATACAGTTTTTCAGCCCTGGACGAGTCAATACTGTAATCAAGGTTTTGCCCCAGGTAAGATTTTATGAATGGGCAAGGTTCGTCGCGTATTGAATAGTATAATTTCCTCCCAAATTCATAAAGTGTCATTGTTTCTTCTCCTGCTATATTAATAATACCCCTGTCCATATCTCTCATGGCTTTATAAACGCCAATAGAAAGATCAGAATTGAGCACAGGATTTATAATTATGTCATTATTAAGTTTTATGGGCATTTTACTCCTTATTGCAGCCAGTATATCGGTATAAATGTTGTAGGTACATTTTCCATATGTCATGCCTCTCCTTATTATAAGATAATGTTCGTTGCCCTTTGCCAATTCTTCCGCCTTCAATTTTGCCTTGCCATATTCTGTTTCTGGAATGGTTGCACTCTCTTCATTTTTTATGGCACTTGATGAGGAATACACAAGCTGATTTGACAGGAGTATTTTCTTGCCATTTTGAAATTTTTCATTTATGAGCCCCTGGATCCCGTAGTTCATTTCAATATAATTTTTATTTTTTGAATAAAATGGTATATCAAAATTATTGATAATAAAATCATAATCATCATGCAGTTCCATTAAGGATTCAGCAAATTTTTCAATGCCTTTCAATGGGAATAATGACTGAATTTTGTTGGCGTCTCCGTAGTCTTTGGCAAATCTAAAGCCAAAACTTTCGTCCCCATCCAGAATAAGAATTTTTGACATATTACTATAAATGTCATCAAAGCATATAAGTGTGAATATACTTTATAAATAAATATTTTTGTAATATATAATTATCAGGTAAATATTTATATATTATTCTGTAATATCTTGAAACTAATATGGAAAAAAAGAACGTTAGTTTTATTTATCTGGCTATTACGCTTATAATCATGACCTTCTCCATGAGGGCAACAAATAATATGATCATTACAACAGTGCCATTACTTGCGAAGATTGATCTTGGATTCTCCAGCTTCTTTGTTGGTATAATATCAGCAGTTATCTACCTGTTTACATTTACAGTGACATTTTACGTTAACCCGCGTATCAACGCTAGACTCAGAAGGCAGTTGTTCATAGGGGCAAACTTTGCAATACTGTTTTCGCTCATAGCATATTATTTCACAAATGGAATAGCTATATGGGGAATATCAGCACTTGCCGGGCTCGCGTACGGAATTATGATGCCGAATCTCATTACCTCCTCAACCCTGTTAAAGGATCAGAAAGAGCGCGAGAGGCTTATCTCCTTATATTCAGTGGGATTGAGCCTTAGCCTTATACTCGGGCCGACTATAGAAGATTACATATTGACATTTGTGAGCTACAGGGATGTATTTCTTTTATTCATACCAATAGTTATTGCAGGAGTTATAGTCTCAACCATGATAAAATTCCCGCACACAAAAAATGAAACCAGGGCAAATGTGATGAAAAATGATGGTTTGAGGGCCAGCTTACTAACTATAACGACCTATAACATACCATTTGCAGCCCTTAGCATTTTCCTTACACTGTACGCTATAGCACGCTTTCACGTTTCAGGTGCAGTTGCTTATTCCCCCTATATATATTTCTTCTCCATTTCATTCCTGACAAGGATACTGCTAACAATACACCCGTTAAAACACATAAAACTTCCACTTTTATTCTCTATAATGATTACGGGTTTTGCACTGATAATGTTTCCATTCCTTACTACATTTACATCGTTCCTGCTGTTGATGATGTTGCTGGGCATACCACATGGCTCAATATTTCCCATGTCGACTATTATGATTGCAAGAGGAACCAGTGTAGAACAGAGAAGTGCTGCAAACTCCTATTTCATGGCGTATAATAATATCCTGTTCATGGTCATCCCGCTGGCATTCGGTTATATTGTTAAGTTCATAGGATACGAATATTCGTTCCTTATACTTATAGCACCTGTAATATTGTCTGCCGTTGCCCTCTTCAAGATATATGGTTCTAATACCACCATATTTATTTCAAATCTTAAGAAGGTGCCGCCCAATGCAATTTCCGGGAAGAAAAATGACCTGTGAATTAAATTATTTTGAACATTTTTATATTTTTCAATACAGTTAAATCTATTAACAATATTATTACTGGATTTTAATGATAAAATCCAGCGACTCACTCGAAGATTTATTTAAGAAACTAAATACTTCAAAAGCAGGGCTTTCAGGCAACGAAGCAAGTTCAAGACTTCACACCTATGGTTATAATGAGGTTTCGGAGAAGAAAGAGAGTTCTATACTAAAGTTTTTAAAAAAATTCTGGACACCAATTTCCTGGATGCTGGAGCTTACAATAATCATAACATTTATACTTGGAAAATATGACGATTCTCTGATAATACTTTTCCTGCTAATATTTAATGGCGTAATATCCTTTACCCAGGAATCAAAGGCTGATAATGCAGTAGAACTATTAAAGAAAAAACTTTCAGCCCAGGCCAGAGTCCTGAGAGATGGTAAGTGGAATGTTATAGAAACAAAGTTTCTCGTGCCCGGGGATATTGTCCATCTAAGATTGGGCGATGTGGTTCCTGCAGATATTAAAATAATAGACGATGAGCTGGAAATCGACCAGTCCGCCCTTACTGGAGAATCACTGTCAGTAACAAGAAAAAAGGGAGATACAATATATTCCAGCTCTGTGGTAAAAAGAGGTGAATGCAATGGTCTGGTAACAGAAACAGGCAGCAAGACCTATTTCGGAAAAACAACAGAACTGGTTGAAATAGCAAAGACAAAGTCACACATAGAAGAACTTATTATGAAAATAATAAAGGACCTGATAGCCATAGATACTATTCTTGTTATAGCACTTATATTATTTTCTATCTACCGTGGCGTGGACATTACCGAAGTTATCCCCTTTGCACTGGTAATATTAATTGCATCAATACCCGTAGCTCTCCCGGCAACATTCACAATTGCAATGTCCCTTGGCGCCCTTCATATGTCAAAACGTGGTGAAATAGTCACGAGGCTATCCGCTATAGAGGATGCGGCTTCCATGGACACATTATGCATGGATAAAACAGGTACTATTACAGAAAATAAATTGACTATAAAAACTCCAAAGGTCTATACAGGAGATGAATTGTCCCTGATTAAATATGCATCATATGCATCGCAGAGAAAAAGTGAGGACCCAATAGATGATGCCATACTGGACTATGCCGATTTAAAATCTGTAAAAATTGACTATGCAAATAGAAGCAAGTTTACGCCATTCGACCCTTCAATTAAGCGTACGGAAGCAATAATAAACGAAGCGGGGAAATCTGTTAAAATAGTCAAGGGTGCACCACAGGTTATATCAGAGCTTACAGGCAATGTACCGGAAACATATGAAAATGATATAAAATACTTCTCATCCCAGGGATTCAGAATTATTTCAGTGGCTGCAGGAACAGATAAACTCGAAATTCTGGGGGTTATACCCCTATACGATCCGCCAAGGAAGGATTCAAGGGATTTAATTACTGAATTGAAGCAGCTCAGTGTATCCCCTGTCATGATTACAGGCGACAACAGCCTCATCGCAGAAGAAGTTGCAGGCGAGATAGGGCTGGACAAGAAATTATGCAATGCAGAAAATATAAAGGGTAACTATGCTGGTGCATCAGATTGTTCAGTTTTTGCCGAGGTTTTTCCTGAAGATAAATATTATATCGTGAAGGCTTTACAGAAATCCGGGCATATTGTTGGCATGACCGGTGATGGTG
This sequence comes from Ferroplasma acidiphilum, assembly GCF_002078355.1. Lineage (NCBI taxonomy): Archaea > Methanobacteriati > Thermoplasmatota > Thermoplasmata > Thermoplasmatales > Ferroplasmaceae > Ferroplasma > Ferroplasma acidiphilum. The sequence continues at coordinate 450,435 of NZ_CP015363.1, forward strand.
TAAATGATTCCCCTGCATTGAAACAGGCAGAATTCGGTGTGGCTGTCGCATCAGCTACAGATGTGGCAAAGGCATCTGCCAGTGTTGTTCTTACCCATTCCGGACTTACAGATATAGTGGACGGGATAAAATCCGGCAGGAGAATTTACCAGAGAATGCTTACCTACACATTAAACAAAATAATAAAGGTAATCCAGATTGTTTTCTTCCTTACACTTTCATTTTTTGTGGTAGGGTTTTTTGTTACAACAGCATTTGATGTAATTCTCCTTATTTTTGCCAATGATTTTGTAACAATGGCAATTGCAACAGATAATGTTGGATACTCTATAAAACCTGAAAGGTGGAACGTGAATTCATTAATCTCATCATCAGTTATCCTTTCGGCATTCCTTGTTGTTGAAAGCTTTATATTCCTCTATATCGGGCTCTATGCAGGGTTAAGAATCAGCCAGATTCATACTTTTATATTTGATATGCTGGTATTCTCCGGCCAGTTCACAGTTTACATGGTACGGGAAAGGAAAAGATTTTTCAATTCTATGCCTTCTAAAATTCTGTTGCTTTCCAGCATTGTCGATATAATAATTATATCTTTCATATCATATTATGGCATCCTGGTAACTGCAATTCCATTAAAATTTATCCTGATCAGCATAGGATTAACGTTCATATGGATGGTGTTTATGGATACAATAAAAAATGTAGTATTCAGGCATTATAAATTATAAAAATTATTTTTATGATAACTCTGATGTTGCTTTCCAGAGTTTACAGCGATTCCACAATTTCTGAAGTTTTCCTTACGCGCCCCATCTTTTTAAACACATTATTTATGGTAGATTCATGCATCTCCTTTGTCATTGCTGTCATTGCATCTTCTGCGAATATCTGCTGAAATCCCATCTCATATGCAAAACGGGCAGTGCTCTCAACTCCATGCGTGGTGGAAATTCCGCAAAGGACAATTGTTTTTATTCCGCCTCTCCTTAATCTCAACTCAAGGTCAGTGCCATAAAAAGCACCCCACTGTTTCTTGGATATTACAACATCATTATCCCTGGGCCCTAATTCTGGAACTATATCAGAAAAATCAGGTGGCATTTCGGCTGACCCGGACCACGCTGAATCATCTGCCAGAACGTTTAGCATAGCTCTCTTATCAGGAACCACATGTACAAGGAATACCGGCATGTCATTCTTTCTAAATGATTCTGCAAGTTCCGATGCATTTTTAATTACCGTGTTTGCATCGTATGGAACTAAATTTCTCCCCATGGATGCTATTCCCTTTTGCAGGTCAATTACTACAAGCGCTGTGCTTTTCTTATCTATTTCTAATCCCATAGGCATAAATTTTTACTTTATATTTTAATTTTTAGAACATTCCAGTTACCGGAGAATAATTTTTAAAGGGTGAAACAGGCTGGATTACAAAATTTTTTGTAATCTGGCATTAGCATAAACCATATGCCGCTTCAATCCTCTTCTAAAATTAGCCGGGGATAATTAAGCTCCCGGGGGTACTCATTCTTTTTCTGGCATAGATCTGCTGAAAGAATCACCTTTATGATACCTGTCATTCACCCGTTTAATTATAAATTTTATTAAATCACTTCTGGTTGTTAATTTAGAAGTGGAAGAATCCTTGCCCAGCTTATTTTCCTTTATTATTGATTTTAACTCTTTAATATTCTTCTTTTTAAGAGCGTTATAGAGTTTCTCTTCTGTATCATAACCGGAAAGGTCTATTTTCATTGCCACTGGTTTGTCCTGCTTTAACTTAACATCTATTTTCAGGTTTTCAGCAATGTCAGGGGTTTCCTCGATTTTATCTGCCATATACCTTAATATATCGGACAAAGCAACAGCCTTAGATTTATTCGACATATTTTATTACCTCCTCAACAAGCCTGTTATAACTGTTATACAGGTCATATCCATACTTTTGCCCCAGTGTTTTAACAGAGGACTGGAACTCAGCAGCCTCGGAAATTTTTATGCTTAGAGGTATATACGTGTCAAAAATTCTCGGGTAATCTCCTCTCCGTTCCCTGTATTTTAAAGAATCTATTATAGACTTATGGAGGCGGTTATTGGCTCTGAACATTGAGATCAAAATACCGAGAGGCTTTATATTTATGCCAGCATCCTCCTTAAAGGCATTAATTCTTGTAAGTATCTGTGGTATCCCATATGTGGATAAAATATCTGGAATTGTAGGTATCAGGTAGTAATCAGATATAAAAATGCCTGATAGTGTAATTAACCCGAGATTTGGAGGGCAATCAATAATTACATAGTCATAGTTTTTGATGATGCTTGATACAGCTTCTTTCAGGATAGTTATTGGCGTCCTAACAAAATATCCTGAATTCGAGACAAGGGGCAATTTATCCTGAATATCTATCAATCTCAGGCTCGAAGGCAGGAGATCAAGGTTTTTTATGCCAGAACCTATGTTAGAGACGTTTTTAACTATGGAACTCTCAACGTTAAATAATTCTGTATTGTATACTTTATCGCTGAAAAGCTGGAATATGGTATTTCCCTTTTTATCATGTTCAAGCCATAGGTTTTCATCCATTAATGAAACTGTTGCATTTGTCTGCGGGTCAAGATCAATAATTAATACCTTTTTAGCATAATTGGTGGCCAGAAACTCAGACACAGCAATGGATGTTTGGGTTTTTCCAACTCCCCCTTTCAAATTGATAATGCTGATTATATGGGTCATTACATAGCAAATATCCCTTTATATTTTAAATTACCGGAAAATTATTCAGTACATACTATGGGGCAATACGCTAGCAGGCAGGTATGAGACTATTTTGCCTATTAAACAGGACACACTGGATCAGAATTTCCATTCCACAATATTTGGAATAGATATACTTACCATCACGCAAAAAGCATGCAAACAGGTTATGTATGGTTAAATTTATAAGCATAAAACTATTTTATTCTCTATGCATGACCTTAAAAACAAAAATGCAATAGTTTGTGCCGGCAGTACCGGGATAGGAAAAGGAGTTATTTCCGTGCTGGCAAAATACGGTGCCAATATAACCACATTTTCGCGAACAAAAGAAAACGTAGAAAGCCTTAAAGAGGAAATCAGGAAGGAAACAGGTGTCACAGTAAATGCAATGTGTGCAGACCTTTCCAAAAAAGACGATCTAATGCGGGTTGTGGATTCCGCACATGAGCAGTACGGTAAAATTGATTTCCTTGTCATGAACTATGGAGACCCACGGGTTGACCCATTCATGCAGCTTAATGAATCTGATTGGGATTATAACATTGATATGATCTTTAAATCTACAATAAGGATGGTTGATATGTGTGCAACTGATATGATAAAATCGAATTCCGGGCGTATAATATTTATTACATCCATGACCACGAAAAACCCCCTTGAAAATTTTGCAATTTCAAATTCCCTGAGGTCTGGTGTAGTAGCTCTTGGAAAAACACTCTCTATAGAACTGGGAAAATACAACATAAATGTAAATTCAATCTCACAGGGGTATTTCTACACACGGAGGCTGGAAAACATAATAAAAAAGAATTCTGTTTCCAGTGGAAAGCCAGTTGAAGAAGTTGAATCCCAGCTGATGAAAGAAATACCGCTTGGAAGGTTTGGCAAACCGGAAGAAGTTGGGAATCTTGTCGCATTTTTATGTTCTGGCATGTCTTCCTATATTACCGGTATAAACATACCCATTGACGGTGGAGTAATAAAATCAATTTAGGCAATCTCATAATATTTATATCTGACCATGTTTTATCATATCATGGCAGAAATTGTTAAATACAGATGGGATAATGTAAAAAAGGAAAAATTGTCAGAAACCTTCTACCGGCAAATGGTATACGGCGATAAAGTAATGGTTGCACAGCTTGATATAAGGAAAGGAAGCATAGTGCCGGAGCATAGCCATGAAAATGAGCAGATTACCTGGATAATGAAAGGAAAATTACATTTTAAAATAGGTGGAAAAGAAATGGATGTTGGGGCAGGTGAAGTGCTGATTATACCATCGAATACAAAACACGAGGCAATTGCACTTGAGGATACCCTGGATATTGATATATTCAGTCCCAGAAGGGAAGACTGGATAAGTGGAACAGATTCCTACCTGAGAAAATGAATCTGTTAATCACTGATATCCTAAAATTAGTACCTCTATAACCCTATTTATTAATTCATTTAAACTATTTTTAACATCCTAATATATTTGGAGCTGTCAGATTAGTTTTTTTCATTATTATTAATTGCACAGTTATACTGTCCAGGTTTTGGGAAGTGCGTCATTAAAAATTAACGTTTCCAGGTTGCAGAATAGTAAAAAGGAGGCTAAAGAATCAAAAGGTATCAAGACTGTTTTGCTTTCATATCAATTACATCGTGCCAGTAATATAGTTATAAATTACACGTCCAGAATTATATAACCGATATTTGACAAAATAACCTTTTCATCTCGCGTGTAAAATATTATTACGAATTTCATACTAAAAATACAGTATTCGTATATTTTAAATAGGATGATATAATTATGTTATAAGGACATTTAAGTTTAGAAATGAACTTTAAATGTTAAAAATAGTAATATCATATACAAATATTTATTAATAATTGTTTATTGATATTTACTAGTAAAACATTAAAAAGGTGTAAAAAATGGAAACAAAGTGTAAAATATGCGGAGAGAAAATTAACGTACCGGACGACTCAATGGCAGGAGAACTTATAGAGTGTGGTTCATGTGGCATGAGTTACGAAATAGCCTCTATCAAAGCAGATGGAGTGGAAATAAAACCCGCTGAAAATGTAGGTGAAGACTGGGGAGAATAAAGTGATGAAAGTAGGCATTGTCGGGGCCTCAGGATATGTGGGTGGTGAACTCATGCGCCTGCTTGTCAGGCATCCTGAAATCGAGATTACATCGGTATCATCCACCAGGCATAGTGGAGAAAAAGTTTCGAGAATACATCCGGACCTTTACGGACTTACGGATTTAAAATTTGAAGATATCACACCGCTGGATATGGCAGGGAAAGTTGATTTAATATTCCTAGCACTCCCACACGGGACTTCAATTAAATATGTGCCTGGCCTGGTTGAAACCGGTGTGAAAATTATAGACATGAGTGCAGATTTCAGGCTTAAAAATCCTGAACTGTACAAGCCATGGTATGGGTACGAACACGGATATCCTGACCTCATAAAGAAATTTGTATATGGCATGCCTGAACTTCACAGGGAACAGATAAAAAATGCTACTTATATAGCAACGCCAGGATGCATAGCTTCCTCATCAATATACAGCATAGCCCCATTTCTTTCCCTGGAGCTTTCCAGTGATATAATAAATGTGGATGCAAAGGTTGGTTCCTCCGGATCAGGATCCGGGCTGGACGAATCAAAGGTATTCTCAGAGAGGTTTGATTCCATCAGGGCATATAAACCGGTTAATCACAGGCATACACCTGAGATTGAGCAGGAGCTGGAATACGCTTCCGGGAAAAAGGTAAAAATAGCACTTTCCGCACACTCTGTAAATATGGTGAGGGGCATACTTACCACATCCAGCATCTACAGTGAAGGCGATGAAATAACTTTGTGGTCACTGCTCAGGAAGTTCTATGGCAATGAGAAATTTATAAGGCTAATAATGGACAGGAAAAGCAATTACAAGTACCCGGACCCGAAAACCGTTATAGGCTCAAATTTCGCGGATATTGGATTTGCCATTGATAAATATGTGAAGAGGGTAGTATCATTTGGTGCTATTGACAACCTGATTAAAGGAGCTGCAGGCAATGCAGTCCAGTCTATGAATATAATGAATGGATTTAATGAGTATGAGGGCCTTATGATGCCATCCCTTTTTCCGGTGTAAAATATGAAAGTTTTGAAAATAGGTGGAAGCGTACTGGATAATTTTCTGGAAAATGACAATCTGTACTCCATAATACAGCAGTTTGATTGCCCCCTTGCAATAGTTCATGGCGGTGGCAATTATCTGGATACCCATGCTGATAGCTTTAACTACACTAAAAAATTTGTTACATCCCCGGAGGGAATAAGAAGCAGGTATACTGATAAAAACACACTGGAAATTTTCACAATGGTGATGAATCTAATTAACCAGAAACTGGTATTGAATTTAAAGGAACACGGGATAAAAGCTGTAACGCTAAATGGAATAATAAACGCAAGGAGAAAGGAAAAACTGATAATAATGAATGAAAAGAACAGAAAAATGATAATCGATGGCGGTTATACAGGCAGGGTAGAAAGTGCCGACTCTATTCCCATACGGGCTGTAATAGATGAAGGGTATATCCCTGTAATTTCTCCTGTGGCATACGGGAATGGAAACTATTTGAATGTTGATGCTGATAGGGCCGCAGCATATGTTGCAGGATCCATGGGATCAGATTCCCTGGTGTTTCTTACAAATGTTAGCGGGCTTTACTATAAGGACCGTGTTATAGAAAAAGCAGACGTTGCATATATTAAAAGTATTTTGAATGAGATTGGAACAGGCATGGATAAAAAGCTAATGGCTTCAATTGAAGCCCTTGAAATGGGGGTTAAACAGGTCACTATTTCAAACCCCTTCAATGGAATATCGACCGGAACGGTGATTTATAATGAATTATGAGAACGAACACATAGCAAATACGTATCAGAGGCTCCCGGTAAACGTCCTTAATGGAAACGGGGCTATACTGCATGACATAAATGGAAAAAGATATATTGACATGATGGGAGGATACGGAGTAGCCATACTCGGATACGGAAATAAAAAAATAAAGGAAGCGGTATGCAGGCAATTCGATACAATACCCATTGCACATGCATCTGAATACACTGCAGCAAGGGAGGAATTTATCAAAAATCTTACAGGCATAGTTCCTGCCGGGCTGGATAAATTTTATCTTGGAAACACAGGTGCGGAGGCTATAGAAGCTGCAATAAAAGTGGTAATTAAATCTTCTAAAAATCATAAAATTATAGCCATGACAAATTCTTACCACGGAAAAACTGCCGGCGCATTGTCGATCACCTATTCTGAAAAATACAGGCAATCCTTCGGAGATTTACTGATAAAAAATGTTGAGTTTATAAGGTACAACAATATGGAAGACCTGGATAAAATCAGAAAAGATAATGATATATCTGCAGTATTTTTTGAACCTGTCCAGGGCGAAGGTGGAATAAATATACCTGACAGGGAGTATGTAAGGGAATTGAGGCAGATTACAGAGGATAAGGGCATAATACTTGTTGCAGATGAAATACAGTCCGGGCTGGGCAGGACCGGGAAAATGTGGGCACATGAACATTTTGGCATTAAACCGGACATTATAACAATAGGCAAGGGCATCGGAGGTGGAATTCCCTTATCTGTTACAGCAGGCAAACCGGAATTTATGGATAACCTTGCAAAGGGAGAACAGTCTTCAACAACAGGAGGAAATCCCATAGCCATGGCTTCCGGAAGTGCAGTCATAGAACAGCTTACAGATGATTTAATAAATGAAGTTGCAGTGAAAGGAGAACTATTCAGGAATACACTGAAAGAATACCTGGCAGACTCGAGGATTGTAAAAGAAATAAGGGGTTTAGGGCTCATGGATGCTATAGAGTTAAGGGTAAAATTTTTGCCAGTGTTTATGGATATCATAAACAGGGGAGTTCTTCCACTATATTCAGGAATCAATATATTGAGAATGTTGCCGCCTTATGTGATATCTAATGCGGAGATAACCGAAGCTGCAAAAATCATGTCTGAAGGGATAAAATCCTATAATAAAGAGGTAGCGCCATGAAAATTTCTATGCTATTCGATATAATGCGCTGGGAGGAAAGGGCAATATTGAAAGCTCTCCAGGATAAAAATGTGGAAGTACAGCTGTATAACGTAAAAGAAATGAACCTTGACCTACAGGATCCAAACTACGACTTCGGCGATATTTCACTGCAGAGAAGCACTGGATATTACAGAAACCTCCATTCAACAGCATATGTTGAATTTACCGGGAACCGTATTATCAACGATTTCAATTCAACGATTGTCACAGGAAATAAGATGTTTACCTCACTTCTGCTTTCACAGAAGCGCATCAGGATTCCAAAAACATTTGTATCCTTTTCAAATGAAAGATTTCTGAAATCGTTTAAAGAAGATTTTAATGGCAGAGCTGTAACCAAGCCGGTTACCGGAAGCTGGGGCAGGATGATTTCACTGCTTAATGATTATTACGCAGCGATGGATGTATCGGAATATAAGGATTACATGTATCCCTTATACCAGATAAACTACACACAGGAATATGTAAATGATTTCGGGCGTGATCTCAGGGTATTCATTGTAAATGACCAGGTAATTGCAGGCATATACAGGTATAAATCCGGAGAAGACTGGAGAACCAATACTGCACTTGGGGGCCGTGCTGAACCACTTAAAATTACCGGGGAAGTAGAAGAAATAGCACAGAAAGTTTCAGCTGCACTTGGCCCTGGAATCTATGGAATGGATATACTGGAATCAAAGGATGGCTATTTCGTGAATGAGGTAAATGGAAATACTGAATTTAAAAATACTGTACCGGTTACCGGCATCAATATACCGGATTACATCGCTGATTACCTGATTTCAGAGGCAAGGAAATGAACCCAAAGGATATGCTCATAGAAATGCTCAATATATATTCCCCCAGTGGAAAGGAAGGGGAGATAGCAAAGCTTCTTAAGGAATACATGGTAGATCTGGATTTTGAGGAGCCGGTAATAGACGACCAGCTAAATGTCATATCGGTGAACGGGAAAGGCAGCCCTGCAGTATTCCTCTGTGGCCATGAAGATACTGTGCCGGGAATTCTTGAAGTAAAATCAGATGGAAACATGGTGTATGGCAGGGGCGCAGTGGATGCAAAATCATCCCTGCTGGCATTAATCCTTGGGGCCAGAAAAGCCATGGACAATGGCTTTAAAGGCAAACTGCTCGTATCAGCTGCTTCAGGCGAGGAAAGTGACAGCAAGGGAATAAATAATATTATGGAAAACTACCACGGGTACGATTATGCAATTTTCGGTGAGCCCGGTGGATCAATGAATATCACTGCGGGTTACAAGGGAAGATTATTAATGAAGGTAGACGTAAAAACTGCAACCCACCATGCCAGTTCATCCTGGATGGAGTCAAATGCAATAGACCTGTTAATGGGATTGTGGGTAAAAATCAGGGAACAGTATGGCAACAATAAAGATTTTAACTCTGTTAGTGCAGGCATAACCAGATTCAACGGCGGTGAATATGATAATATGACACCTGAACATGCATCCATGTATATAGACATAAGATATCCCAAATCAGTTTCAGAAGATGAGCTTACAGGTGAACTGAAGTCCTATATGGAAGAGTTGCTAGTTAAAAATTATTCATATACTATAGAGAGCAGGACGTATCCCTATATATCTGACATGAAAAGCTCCCTCGTAAAGTCATTTAAATCAGGAATATCCAGGAATGGAATGGCCCCCCGCCTCATTTTTAAAAGTGGTTCAGGTGATATGAATAATCTGGGGCATGTGTGGAAAATCCCCGCAATTACCTATGGCCCTGGAGATACACAGCTATCACATACACAGAATGAAGTAATAGATATCAGGGATCTGTACAAATCCATAGATGTTATATCAGATTCACTGGTCTCCATGCAGCTGGATCAGGCTTAGATAACTATCTATTGCTTCCCTGTTTTTATATAATTCCATTGCCACTTCCACCGGAGATTTTTTATATGTGCATTTTAATGTGCTGGATATATTGAAGTTATTTAATTTATACAGGATATAAACAATATAAGCAGTGAATACATCCTTATAGGCATTGTTTTCACCATATAACTCTGAAGATAGTGAAAGCACATGGCGATGCCACTTCGATGAAGGTTCTGCAGAATTAATAATTTCCAGGAAAAACCGTTTGCATGAATCATTATCAATTCCAGATTTTCCTATATACTGTTGTATTTCAATTTCGAATTTTTTATCCGGCGAGAATTCATTGTAATATTCAAAAGCCAAACTTGCAGCCAGTGGAAATGCGTTTACAATGGAAATAAATAAAAAATCAGAAAGAATCCTGTACCTCTTCCTCTCCTTCGAGAATATGCCTGTGAAAATTCTAGCTTCCCTGGCATTTTTATGTTTTTTCCAGTAAATTAATGAAGAATATTTATATACCGCAAGGGCTTGAAGCCAGTTAATGCATGAATCCGTATAGGATATTGGGCTATCTCCAGAAATATTTTTAATTGACCTTGCCATGCCCCTGTAGAAATGTAAAGGCATTATATGGCCTCTGATGCCCGCAATAAAAACAAGAAAATTTGATGAATTATGTTTCATTGTTCCTATAATAGATTTTTTGAAAATCGGTGAATTTTTACTGTTGTTTTTATCTGGAGCAAAAAGCATCAATCTATATCAAAAAATAAATATTTATTATTATGGTTATTAATTCCCTTTGTAATCCGGTTTTCTTTTCTCAAGGAATGCCTTAACGCCCTCTTTCATGTCGTTTCCTGCATATAGCATGCCCATTGAAAGTGCTTCTTCATCAAGATTAATTGTTGCTGTATTATATATAAGGCGCTTGGCTACATAAACGGATGCAGGCGATATCTTCTCTGAAAGGTCTTTAGCAAGTTTCATTGTATTTTCTTCCAGCTCTTCTTTAAATAGTCTTGTAATTATTCCGTATTCATATGCCTTTTCACCGCTAATCCTCTCGCAGGTCAATATCATGTCCATTGCCCTGGAAATTCCTATAAGGTTTGGCAGCCTCTGGCTTCCTCCGTATCCAGGTATAAGTCCAAGGGATGTCTCGGGGAATCCTATTACCGAATCCGGCAAAGACGTTCTTATGTCGCATGCAAGTGACAGTTCAAAGCCACCTCCAAGGACATATCCACGCAGCTGTGCAATGAAAATCTTATTCATCCTGGTAATTCTGTCGAATATGCTTTCCCCTGTATTTGATATTTTCATAAACATATATGGATTGCTTATAAACTGTGACAGGTCTGCTCCTGCAGAGAACGCCCTTTCATTTCCTTTTATTACTACCACATTTACATCATTGGCTTCTTCTATGGCATCAAGTTGTTTGTCCAGTGCCTTCAGGAGCTCAAAGCTCATTAAATTATTTTTCCCATTTTTAATTGTGATCACACCAACCTTGCCATCTTTGCTATAATCAAGAATCCCTGATTTTTCTTCCTTTTTCACTTCAACAGGTTTTTTATTGAAAGACTCCTTCATTTTATGGGACTCTATAGTTTTTGATGGCTTAAAAACCTCTATTTTATACTGTTTGTAAAGGTTATTAAGTGTCTCAAGCACCTCATCGTTGCTCAATCCATTTGCCACGGTGATTGGCCCGAATGGCCTGTTTAGCCCGTATTTTACTCCAATTTCTATATCGTCAGGTACTGCAACCCCGTCTTCTATAAGCTTTGTAGCTTCGTTGATTTCCAGGGCAAACATATCCATAAGGCTAATTTTTTCGCTTTCGTTGGCATCCGGGATAATAGCTTTTCCATTTTCCCATTTGTATATGCCACTGCCTGTTTTAAGCCCGAGATGCTTTGCCTCTATGAAACTATCAAAGGCATGGCATTTTCCATAATCCGGAGACAGCTCTTTTCCATAATACTGGAGAGAATCAACAACTGTATCCAGGCCTACATAGTCGAACAGCTGGTAGGGACCCATGGGCAGCCCCTGGGATTTAAAGTATTTGTCAATTGCCTCAGGGCGGTCTATTTTATTGCCATATGCATTGCAGAGTAATAGCATCTCGGGGGCAGATATTCTGTTGACAACAAATCCTGCTTCATCCTTAAGGACTTTTATGGGCTTTTTCCCTATTTTTCCAGCCAGTTCATATATCTCTTCAACGTATTCCATGGAAGTTTTATCTCCCTTTATTACCTCAACAAGCTTCATGAGTATCGGCGGATTAAAGAAATGCATTCCAACAAGCCTTTCAGGATTTTTTATTTCTTCTCCCATTTCAGTAATTCTAATATTTGATGTGTTGGAGGCAATTATTTTATCCGTATTCTCTGCTATCTCCTTCAGCACCTTGACTTTAATATTATAAATTTCAGGTACAACTTCTATTGACAGATCTACATTTTTTACTGCTTCTCCAATATTATTAAAAAATTTGATATTGTCCAGAGCTGCTTTTTTAGCTGCATCATTAATCTTCCCCGATGCAATGAGTTTGTCCAGGCTGCCATTAATGCCCACTTTTGCCTTCTCTATAACTTCCGGATAAAAATCTTCCAGATTCACCTTATATCCATTTAATGCAAAGACTTCAGCTATGCTATGACCCATTACACCTGCGCCGATTACCGCTACCTGTTTAATCATGCTGATATATATTTTTTAACTTTAAATCCTTTTTCATTCAGAAATTATGTTTTGTAAAACACCATGTATAAACTTAAAAAAATACTTAATAACATAGCGGGAACAGGTTATTAAATAAAATTCAATATTTATAAATATCCGGTTTTTCTACGCAGGACAATGTTAACGTTGTAATGATAAAGCTTATAAAACAATAAATTATCATAACCTATGGCTGATTTTAAGTTAACGATAAATAATCTTCTTGATAGTGCAGTTCGGGCAAATGGAGACCAGAAAATTATCTATAAGGATTTGCAGTTAACATATAATTCATTTTACAAAAACGTCAAAAATTTTGCAGCCAATCTTGTAAAGATAGGCGTTAAACCCGGTGATAGGATAGCAGTAATTGATTACGACACTATAAATTACATGTATTGCTATTACTCTATTCCAATGATTGGCGCAGTGATACATATGGTAAACATCAGATATCCTCCAGAAATACTGTATTATACCATAAAAAATTCAGAGGATACCTATATTGTAGTTAATTCAGATTTTATGCCACTGTTAATGCAATTTAAAAATATGTTTGAATTCATAAAGGGTTTTATTGTTTACTCCGAGCACGGGCATGAAAATTATCAGCTCGACAATGTATATTATGCCGATGACCTTTTAAAAGACACAGATTATAATATCACACCTCCGGATGAGAATGACATGGCTACACTATTTTATACATCAGGAACCACCGGGCTGCCGAAGGGAGTGTATTACAACCACAGGCAGCTTGTGCTTCACAGCATGGCTACTGCAGAAGGCCTATCAGATGATCCAATATTGCTTAATAAAACATCTATTCTTCTTCCCCTTGTTCCAATGTTCCATGTACATGCATGGGGCATGCCATACTTCGCCATAATGAAAGGATTGAAATATGTGCTTCCCGGAAAATACGAATGGGACAGGATAGTGGAAACAATGGAAAAGGAGCATGTTACCAATTCCGCAATGGTTCCATCGATACTGTATCTGCTCCTGCAGGCAAAGAGGGGGCCGGAAGTGCTCGGCAAACTAAAGCTAAAATCAGTTATCGGTGGCGCAGCACTGAATGAAGGCTTAGCCAGATCTGCCGAGTCTATAGGCATGTCCCTTGTAACAGGATATGGGATGTCTGAAACCTGCCCTATCCTCACACTGGCCAGTTATACCAATGATATACTGCCCTTAAGCGAGGAAATAAAGGAAAAATACCGCAGAAAAACCGGTGTACCTGTTCCTATGGTCAACCTGCGTGTTGTTTACCAGGGAAAAGATGTAGCAAAAGACGATACGGAAATAGGAGAAATAATAGTACAGGCACCATGGTTGACAGCAGGTTACCTGAAAGACCCGGAGAAAACTGCAAAGCTATGGATCGACGGATGGCTGCATACAGGCGACCTGGCAACAATGGATAAATACGGATATATAAAAATTGTTGATAGGGAAAGCGATGCTGTAAAATCCGGTGGTGAATTTATCCCGTCAATGGTTCTTGAGGACCTCATAAGCACCGTTCCCGGAGTAGGAGAGGTTGCCGTAACCAAAAAATCCGATGAAAAGTGGGGTGAGAGGCCAGTAGCTTTTATAAAAGGAACAGCAACCGTAGAAGCCATAAAAGAACACATGCAGCAATTTGTGGACACAGGGAGAATAGCCAAGTTCTGGCTTCCGGATGACTATATATTTGTGGATGACTTTGAAAAGACAGGAACAGGAAAAATAAATAAGGTTGTACTTAGAAAAAAATTGGAGTGAGAGATAATGGAAGATGTATACATAGTTGATTATAGAAGAATACCCTTTTCCAGGGCACGTCCCAGGGACCCTGAAAAAGATGTTTATAATGATTTGAGAATGGATAAGATGCTGTCTGAATTGATCAGGCATTCTGTCAGTGAAACTAAGATAAACCCGGCTGAGATCGAGGATGTTATTACCGGATGTGCTTTCCAGGCAGGAGAAAACTGGACATATGGTGGCAGGCACCCTGTACTTCTTGCAGATCTGCCGGTCTCAGTTCCTGCAATGTCCCTTGACAGGGCATGCTCATCCTCATTGAACGCCACGGGCATAGGGGCTCTGGAAATTATGGCAGGCAAAGCAGGCATAATAATTTCGGGCGGAATGGAGCATATGACACATGTGCCACTGGGTGTAGATAACCAGTTTATAAAACCAAATATGGAATTGATGGCCAACCCGAAGTATTCAAAATTTAATATGAATGTATCATACAATATGGGATTGACCGCAGAAAAACTTGCCAAGCTAAGGAATATTTCCAGGGATGAAATGGATGAATACTCATACAATTCACACAAAAGGGCAGCAAAGGCTTATGAAGATGGTTTCATGAAAGGCGAAATAATGCCCGTTACCGTAAATGGAAATACAATAACCTCAGATCTGGGAATTAGAAAGGATACTACACTGGAGCAGATTAAATCACTGAAGCCAGCATATTCCGAAGATGGAATAATAACTGCAGCGAATTCTTCTTCCCTGAACGACGGCGCATCCATGGTTATGTTAATGTCAGGGAAAAAATTAAAGGAATACGGGCTAAAACCCATGGCTAAGATAGTGGACTTTGCAGCAGCTGGTGTTGATCCTACAATAATGGGCGAAGGGCCTGTTCCTGCTACAAAGAAGGTACTGGAAAGAAATAACCTGAAACCGGAAGATATAGATTACTGGGAAATAAATGAGGCATTTGCTGTTGTTGTTTTAAACGCAGTACATGCATTTAACCTGGACCTTAACCGTGTGAATATTCATGGAGGGGGCATATCTATAGGCCATCCATTGGGAGCAACAGGTGCCAGGATAGCCGGTACACTGGCGAGGACACTTGAGGACAAAAAAGGAGACCTCGGAATCGCTACATTATGTGTTGGCGGTGGGCAGGGCTATTCAATGCTATTGGAGCGTGTTTAAATGTTTGAAGAATATGATGAATACAGAAATAAAATCAGGGAATTCGCCCTGAAAGAATTTACAGAGGACGTGGCAGCAGATTATGATAGAAAGGAAGCATATCCTGATGAACTGAGAAAGAAATCACTTTCACTTGGAATAGTTGATATGCAGAACCCGGCAAAGGTAATGATCGGAATTGAGGAGCTCTGCAGGGTTGATGCCGGGCTTGGGATAGCTCTTACTACACCATATTTCGGCAGTGAAGTTATAATGCTATTCGGGAGCGATGCGCAGAAAGCCATACTTGAAGATGTTTACAAAGGAAAGTATATACTTGGTCTTGGTGTCACAGAACCATCGGGCGGAAGTGATGTGGCTGGATTGAAAACCACAGCAAAGAAACAGGGCAATAAGTATATATTGAATGGTTCAAAGATGTTCATTACAAATGGTTCAATAGCTGATTACCTGGTAGTATTGGCAAGAACTTCTGAAGATTCAAACCCCCACCATGGTTTGAGTACATTTCTTGTGAATACAAAATTGAAAGGTTTCAAGGCAAACAAACTTGTTGACAAACTGGGAGTCAGGGCTACAAATACAGCTGAGTTGCAATTTAACAATATTGAACTGAGTGAGGACGACCTTATAGGCGAGGAAGGAAAGGGTTTCTATTATATTATGATGTTTTTCAATATAAGCAGAATTTACGTGGCAGCACAGTCACTGGGAATAGCAAGAGGTGCATTTGATAAAATTAAGTCTTACATAAAGGAGAATAACATAAAGGACGAGGAATCAATGTTCAGGCTTTCCGATGTGGGCACAAGGATAGAAGCCACAAGGCAAATGACATACAATGCCGCTACATACCTGTTTGAATTCAAGCCAAAACCGGAATTGACCAGCATGGCAAAGGCTTATGGAAGTGAAACGGCAGTATATGCTGCAGAATCTGCCATGGAAATACTTGGCGACCACTCTGCATATGAAGATGTCCAGAGAATATTCAGAAATGCCAAAATAATGGAGATCTGGGAAGGGACAAGCGAAATAGAAAAGCTGGTAATTGCAAGGTATATATTAAAAGGTGAATAAAGATGAAAGAGGAAAATAATATTCTAAAGGAAACCGTAGCAGAATTCTGTGAAAAAAATCTCGATGAAAAGAAGATCGAAAACGAAGGAATTAGCAAAGCAACAACAGAACTTCTGGCTTCCCAGGGTTTTCTTGGAGCTACAATTCCAGCAAAGTATTCCGGTTCTGAACTGGATAATACGTCATATGAAATTATACTTGAAGAAATATCTAAATATTCACCTTCAGTAGCAATGAAAATTTTCATTTTAAATTCACTGTATTATCCCTCTGTAAAAGGTACATCTGCTGAATCCACACTAACAGATGCAGCATCCGGAAAGCTGGATGTTGCTGTTGATGTTATAGGTAATGGAAGTGATCTGAAGGAAAATTCAGGGAAACTTTCTGGAACATTAAAAAGTATTCTCGGTACAGATGCTGAGAATATTATATTATTCAATGGAAAAACATCAATGGTTTCAGGCAAGTTTAAATCAGCCGCTCGGGATTTCATGGGATTCCGAGGAATGAAATTCGGGGATGTAACACTGGATAATAGCATAACCATTCTTGATCAGAAAAGCAGGAAGGATAAAATTATAGAGGAATCATATGGCCCATTGTCTGCAATTGCACTTGGAATGATATCCGGGGCACTTCAAAAAGCCATTGATTACACATCTGTGAGAAAAGCCTTCGGCAACTATCTTAAGGATTTTGAACCTATTTCATTCAGGCTGTCGAGATTCAGATCCATAGAATCTGTTTTAAGAAGTGCCCTTTATGGTGGTGTAGACCCATATTATGCATTTAATCTGGCCATGGAATCCATGGTTGAAATTGCAAGATATTCTGTCAACACACATGGTGGGTATGGATATTTCCAGGATTTTGGCGTTGAGAAGTTTTACAGGGATTCAATAGTAATGAAATCTATATTTTATGGAAATCAGGAATTGAAAAAACTTGCCGAACACGTGTATTCTGAAAAAATAAATTTTGTTTAAATATATTATATTTTTTCATACAAGTTATTATTTTTATAGCGAATAATAAGCAATTGCCTGAAATTAAGTTCCTGATCTATTATTGAAATAATTTTTCTTTATTGCCTGCATTGTATTTAAATTAATCAGAAAATTATATGCCTGTAGGAGCAGGGGTAAAATAATCATGCCACTTTTAAAGGTTTCCCCGGGGTCCCCGGTATAAAAAGTCTATAGTATGATAGGAGCGATTGCTGATAATCACATAAGGAAGTTTTGAACTGTCCATTCCGTTTATTCCTGCTGAGATGAATTCCATCTATATGATAATTTCCATAAATCATTATGGGAATAATTATTAGAATAACAACCTTTGGTAGATAATTAAATTAAAAAGTGTTTAAAATTATTGGAACACATTAGAAGCTAAAATTAGAGTATGTTTGTACAGTTCGACTATGAATACTCTATTCAACGAAGCTTCCAATGTTATATTTACTTAACCTGTTGTTTTACAAACATTATTATAGATTTTATTGTATACGGCTATTTTGCTGTGGAACTCATCTATTATCTGGATATCCAGCTTCAATGCATTTACATAGGCTGTCCCGAAGAAGAATAGCGTGTGCCTTGTATTGTTGTGGATTAATCCATCCAGATAGGACAGAGATATATTTGTTGCATTGTGGATTACCTGTGCCTGGATAAGTGCGCTTGCCACAGTAATATCAGGGTCAACTCCAGAGGCTGAATTATTCCTCACATTGAACAGGTACTGTGAGTTATTAGTGGATTGCCCTATTAGATATGAGCCCACAGTTGTATTGTCTAATTTAGCTAATTCACCGTTTGCCTGGTATGGGAAAACACCCTGACCTATCCCGGTGACAACAGCGGGATATAGTAAACCGCAAATCAGGACAAGGATAACTGCCATGCGCAGGCTGCTTGAAATCATTTTTTTTGTTTTCATATTACACCTCCTAGAAATACCAGAACTATCGCAATAAGTTTTATACCTGCAAAGGGCAACAAAACTCCTCCCCCACCATATATGACCAGATTTTTAAGGAATAGCTTCAGTGTACTCTGTGGTTTGAATGTGGTTCCCCTGAGTGCCAGTGGTATCAGTGCCGGGATAACTGCAGCATTGAAAATCAAAGCAGAAAGCACTGCAATATGTGGTGAAAGGCCAAGGATATTCAAAGCTCCAAGAGCCGGGATGCTGGCAAACATTATAGGCACTATTGCGAAGTATTTGGCCACATCATTTGTTATGCTGAATGTTGTAATGGTACCCCTAGTCATCAGGAGCTGTTTTCCAAGCATCACCACATCGATTATCTTCGAAGGGTTTGATTCAAGGTCAACCATATTTGCAGCATCCTTTGCAGCAAGCGTACCTGATGCCATTGCAAGGCCCACATCCGCAGCTGCAAGGGCAGGAGCATCATTTGTACCATCTCCTATCATTGCCACAATCCTGTTCTCAGCCTGTTCATCCTTTACTTTCTGATACTTTGTCTCGGGCTTTGCCTGGGCAACATAATCCTCAATTCCCACCTCGCCGGCAATATTTTTTGCGGTAAGTGGATGGTCTCCAGTGATCATTACCGGCCTGATGCCCATAGTTTTGAGCCCTAGTATTTTTTCTTTGATTCCCCGTTTAATCACATCCTTGAAATATATAATCCCTAGGATATCTCCATCCATTGATACTGAAATGGGGGTACCTCCTTCTGATGTTATCCTGGTTACCACATCATCATATCCATCAGGGCATATTTTTGCGGATTCCTTGATCGATTCTGGAGCACCTTTCTGTATTGTTGTTTCCTGTGTCATGGGTGTCTGTAGCTCGAATTTTCTCCGGAATCTGTGCCTTTGCAGTATATCCCTCCCTCCTTTAAGCAGGGTAAAATCATCCGCATCGGTAAGTGTTATCCCGCTCTTTCTTGTAACTGCGCTGAATTCTTCCTGTACTCCTTCTCTCAGGGCATCATATTCCCTCGGAACGAATTTCTTCTTATATGCGAGTTCCAGGATGCTCTTTCCTTCCGGGGTATCATCGTTCCAGGACGATAGGAATGCGGCTTCAGCTAATTCCCTTTCTGTGTGGGTGCCTAGTGGAATAAATTCATAGGCTAGCCTGTTTCCAACAGTTATGGTACCCGTTTTATCAAGAAGTATCGTGTCTGTGTCTCCTGCAGTTTCTATAGCTTTGCCTGATTTTGCTATAATATTGTTCTTTGACATCCGGGTTATTCCTGAAATTCCTATTGCAGGAAGCAGTGCCCCTATGGTTGTAGGCAGAAGGCAAACATACAGGGCGATAAGCACAGAAAGATCGGCTCCAAGGTTAAGCAAAAGGGAGAATGCAATTAGAGATATAAGAATGATAGTAAATACGCCGGTTAACCCGATAAGCAATATGGAAAGCGCAAGTTCGTTGGGTGTTTTAGGCCTTTCTGAAGATTCCACCATCTTCACAAGCTTGCTGATATATGTTTCATCCGGGTTAACGTTAACAATGGCAACAATGGAATCACTTATTACCGTAGAGCCGCCTATAACTGTATCGCCCTTAGATTTTTTCACTCCAGCAGATTCCCCTGTGAGGAGTGATTCATCAACCATAGCGATCCCCTCTGTAACTTCAGCATCTATCGGAACCTGGTCCCCCTTTTCAATGAGTATTACATCTCCTTTCCTGAGTTCTGATGATTTTACAGATTCAATAGTTCTTCCACTGCCTTCATCTTCCTTTATTCTCTTTGCTATTCCTTCCTTCTCGAGCTTTTTCAGGCTGGCAGTAGTTACCCTGGATCTGGCTTCGGCAAAGGAATCAGATACTGTACTGAACCATACTGTAATAAGAAGAATCGCCGCAACATCTGCATAGAACATTCTGCTGCTCTGATGTGCCAGATGGGGAAATGCCCCGGGAACTATTGCCATAAGGAGAACGACAAAGAATGACAATTCAACCACGAACATAACAGGATTTCCTATAAGCCGGGCAGGGTTCATCCTCAGGATCGAATCCTTTATAATAAATGCCCAGCTGATATGTCCTTCAGGGTTTCCTGATTCCTTTTTACCTTCAAAGTTTTTATTTTTATTAAAGAGCATTTCCTATCCCCTCCAGATGCATAAGAATTGGGCCAATGGCAAGAAATGGAAAGAACGTAAGCACTGCCAGTATAAAAATGCTTACGATCAGTATCGCAGGGAAAACCAGGCCATCGGTTCTAAGCGCAGCCTCAGAGCTTCTCTTTTTTTCATGCATTCTACCGGCAATGGCAAGCATTATAAGTATAGGAATAAATCTTCCAGCCCACATCACTATTCCTGTGGAAACGTTGAAAAATGTTGTGTTCGCCTGTGTACCCAGATAATCTGATCCATTGTTGGCTGCAGATGAAGTAAACTCATAGAGGATCTGTGTGAAACCCACAGGTCCACTTCCCAACCCAATTCCATGTACCGCTCCTGTAGCATATGCCAGGGCAGTTGGAACGAGTATTATTATAGGGTGGGCCAGGAAAGCTATGACGGCAAGTTTAACATCGCCAGCAGTTATCTTGCCACCCAGATACTCTGGGGTTCTGCCTGCCATTAATCCTACAATGAACACAGTTATGATAATATACATAAGCATGTACATAGCTCCGACCCCAATTCCACCTGGCGTTGCCTGAATAATCATTCCCATGAATGCTGCAAGAATTACAAGAGGATGCATTGCAGCCAGTGAAGTGTTTACGGAGCCCGTGGTGAATGCCGTTGTTGTTACTGTCCATAGAACTGGAGAAAATCCGCCAAATCTGGTTTCCATACCTGCTCCCAGCGTTGTAACAGGTATCAGGGCTATTGCCAAATCAATAGCATAAAGTGTGTATGATGCCAGGAGAATGGTTCTCCCCTCATTTCTATTCCGCAACATCCCTCCAAAAAGGAAAGGCATTGAAGTCGGAATTAACATCATCATTCCCAATTCCACATAATTGGAAAGCGGGCCTGGATTCTGCAAAGGATATGCAGAATTGGCACCGAAATATCCACCACCATTGGTACCCAACTGCATGATGGAAACCAGAGAACCAACAGGCCCTACCTTAATTATCTGTGAAATTCCTGAAAGACTTGTTGTCAGATCGTATCCGGATAGAGATTGCGGAACTCCCAGGGCTATAACTATAATTGCTCCTATTATCGATAGTGGAAGGAGAACGCGAGTTATACTTCTTATAAGGTCGACATAAAAGTTTCCGAGCTTTGACTTTTCATCTTTCTTACCTACAAATCCCCTGAAAATCGCAACAGCCACAGCGAGTCCAGTTGCTGCTGAAGTAAATTGGAGGGACTGGATTCCTGCCATCTGCCCGAGATATGAAAGTGATGATCCCCCGGCATAATGTTGAAGGTTAGTATTGGAAGAAATAGAAAGGGCAGTATTTAATGCCAGTGGCCATTTCAATCCAGCAAATTTCATGGGATTCAATGGCAGTACTCCCTGGAATGATAGCACAAGAAATGAAATAATCGCTGTGAATATGCTGAATATAAACAGGGAGAGAAAATATTCCTTCCATCCCATTTCCTGATTTTTGTCTATGCCTAGAATTTTGTAAATAACATTGTCAACTGGATCCATTATTTTATCAAAAATTGTTTTGCCGCTGTCATACACACCCTGCAGGTATTTAGCAAGAATCCATGCAAGAAGGACAACTATTGCCCAGACAAGTGCAATAATAAGAAAATAGTAAGGTCCAATCATGATGGTTTCCCCTCCAGCCTTTCAAAGTACACTAATGCAGTATCTTTACAATATCGATCCTCTGTCAAAGCCTTCTCAATTTCACGGTTAAATGAAATTTTCCTCAATATGCCTTTTAAATTATATCCAGTTTTTGTTTTACTATCTTTGTTATACATAATATCCTCACATTTACATTTTCCTGAAAAAAAACTCACTTCAGGGTGGGTTAATTACTGTTTCCTATCTGACCTAGGTCCTTTATCTGAGGTCAGCACTATAGAACTAACTACGCTCTTGATTCCAGGTATCTTCATAATTTTATTTTTCAGAAAATCCCTGAAGTCTTCTATATTTCTAGAACTAATAACTGTTGCTATATCGAATTCGCCTGTAACTTCGTAGACTTCCTCTACCCGATCAAGTCGGCAGAGTTCATTAACAACGTCTTCTATTTTTGTAGTATCTACAAAAACATCGACTATAGCCGTAACAGGTTTTTCACTCGGTGGCTCGCTTTCTGTACTCATATTTCTCTGCTGATAATATATATGAAATATTTAAATGTTTGGACATATGCTGGAATATCCCAGAATAACCCTAGGGAACACGAGATTTCTACGAAATAGTATAATAACACCTATCGTCGATATTACAATTTTCATTTTATCACAATATGATTTTAAAAGAGGGGCGTGAAGTAGCTAACTTCATCTTTATACTAGAACTTGTAAAAATATTAACTTTTAAATGATCATTAAATAAGATTAAAATCATGAATTGCCGATATATGAAATATCTATCAATTGGTTCATGATAAAGAATTGAATAATAAATATTATTAAAATATTAAGAATAAAATATATCTGTTCCCGGCCTATGGCCCCAGTATAATGCATAAATGAACCTGTCTTTAGCATAAATTATTTTTATGCGCAACCGTGGGTAGAATGGATCTGGGCTATCCTTCCTTTCTATATACACATTGAATTTTTCCAAAGACTCTCTGTCAATTTTTAAGTGAATTGCCAGAGTGCTCCACATTTATATATAATCATAATTGGAGTTTAAACCTTTATATAAACTTTATATAAATAATAGTAATTCTTATATATGGATAACACCAGAGAACCACACGTATCGGGGGGATTCTATCCGGATGACTATGAAGCACTTATGGATAGTATTAAGGGTTCCATGGATATAACAATGCCTGATATTCGGTATAAAAAACTCATAGGGGCCATAGTTCCACATGGCCAGTATATGTATTCCAGCCATACAGCTGCATATGCATACAAAATAATACAGGAGAGCAAAAAAAGGACATTCCTTATAATCGGGCCTAACCATTCAAAATTTCCTGCATATCCTGCCATATATCTGGATGGTTACTGGAGTACTCCTCTAGGCTATGCAAAGGTTAATTCCGAATTATCTGAGAGGCTGCTTTTGAAATCTGATATTATCCATGACGATAAGGAAGCACACATAACAGAGCATTCAATAGAAGTCCAGCTTCCATTTTTACAATACCTTTTTAAAAGTAATTTTACCTTTACACCATTAATACTTGGGAATCAGGGAGCAGCTATTGCCAGAAACATAGCAGAGACCATTGAAAGCCTGGAGGAAAAACCGTTTGTGCTTATAAGCTCAAATTTTAACCATTACCTCCCATATGATAAAAACAATGAGCTGGATCAGATTTTAATAAATGACATACAGGAAATGCGTACACTAAAATTTTACCAGGATATTGAAAAATATGGCATTACTGCATGTGGTTATGGGGCTATTGCCATACTTATGTTAATTACCAAAAATATGAAAGGGAAAATAGCCCTATTAAACCATAGCAATTCCGGCGATTACAGCAAGGATAGAAAAAGGGTAGTTGGTTATTCTGCCATGATAGCATATAAATGACAGGGATAATATTTGCGATAAATAATAGTTCGTTAATTTTAAATATATGATAAGATTAAAGTTCCGATTGCTGGCTTAATAATTTTTTCATTGACAGTGGTATATTTTTCTCAACTATGTGTTTCATGCTCATGTGCCTGTTAGCAATGTATGCATCAATGAATTCATTGCTAATATAATACACAAGAAGAAAATCTATTATAACTTCATTATCATCAAGCCGCTCTATTTTATCAAACATATGATCACATGAAATTTTAGTAACAAGATACTTAGAAATCTCCCGCCTTATTATAATATATATCATAGAGCACTCACAGTTTATATAATTCCGGCCTCCTCTGTTTTAAAACCGGCATTTTTTTCCTTACAGTTGATATCCTGTTTGTATCAATGATCGAATAAATAATATCTTCATCTTCTGCTGCCCTATTTATTATAGCTCCTATGGGGTCGGTAAATGTAGTTATGCCAGTAAAGCCACCGCCAATCATGTTAGAAGTAGCCAGGTATGTTGTATTCTCTAGTGCCCTTGTGGATACAAGTGATAACCATTGCTCCTCTTTTATAGGGCCGGCAAACCATGCTGAAATCAGTATAACCATATCCGCATCATTAAGTGAGTAATTCCTGAAAACCTCAGGAAATCTTATATCATAACATATTAACATCCCAAAATTTATATTTCCTATTTTCGAAATTTTAAATGGTCCATTTCCATATGTATAAATATCGGATTCCCGGTATCCAAAAGCATCGTACAGATGCGATTTTCTGTAATAATTTAATAATTCACCATCGTTTACATATACGGCAGTATCGTAATAATTATGGTCGTAGACCTCATTGATGCCAGTTATTATGCCGATTTTATTGGTTCTGGATATCTCTTTTATCCTTTTTATATAATTGCCATTAAGCACCTCCGCATTTCTTATTATAGCATCCTTATACTGTGAATAAAACATATAATATTCTGGAAATACTATTAAATCAGCGGAATTTGCAGCCGCAGTGCCAGCATAATATTCAATATTTCTTAAGCTTACATCCTTGTCTGCTACAGGCTTTAATTGTGTGAGTGCTATTTTTACCATAGCATATATAACCTGTATTAATATAAAAATCATACGCATATTCCACTTCTATGCAGTTACCTTCTGGAAATTTCTATATCGAGAGTTTAATTATAATCATGTTGAAACAAAGGAAAAATTGAATTTGCTGAAACGTTTTAATATTATCTGCATATAACCAGATATGAAAACCTTAAAAATTGGTGCTTTAGCAGATTCCGGAGATCTATACCCATTTATTCCATTACTGGAAAAGAAGGTAAAAAGCGACGATTTTAACCTGGAGTTTGAGTTCATTCCAACTGTGCAGGAGGTTAATGATAAAATAGTGAAAAAAGATGTTGATATATCAGTTCCATCGGCTGCACTTTACCCTTATATCCAGAATGATTACTTTATCCTTTCAAGTGCTGTTGCTTCGGCTGTTGACGGAATCACAGGAATGCCCATTCTGGCAATGAAAAAAATGGATATTGATGAAATAAAGAATTCTAAAATAATTGTCCACGGATTGAACACCACTGCCTTTAACCTGTATAAGTTGCTAATCGGGAAGTATAAGAAACTTATAGTGGTACACAGGGTCCTCGATGAGGTAAATTCCATGGTGAACGAAGACGGTGTTATGGTTGCAGTCCATGAACTTAAGGCAATGTATGACCTGAGAAAGATGGGAGTTGAACCTGTAAGGCTTGCAAGCATGTGGGAAATGTGGAAACAATTATCGGGCAACAGGCCGATGCCCATGGGAACAGTTGTCATCAACTCTGAAATTGGAGAGGAGTATGCTTTAAAATTCAAGGAATTGTACAATAAAAGCAAAAAATATGCCGAATCACATATGGAGGAAATACTGCCTGTAGATGTAAAAATTATGAGAGAGGTGCAGAATTCAGATATCAGCCTTGAAGTTATAAAGGGTACTATAGGTGCGGATGTAAAGGAATACAATGTTTCCATAGATGATGTAAAATCAGGACTGGAATTCTTCTATGAAATAATGCATAAAAAAAATCTCCTGCCCGGAGTTAAAGAATTGAGATTGATATGAAAACTACTGGAAATAACTGCATATAGAATCTATAAATAATAAGTGTACTTTCAAATTTTAATATTTTAAATAAGTGAAGGTTGTGTAGATGTATTTAAATAGATAATTATAGATAGGTATATGAGTAAAATGGCAAGAAATAAACATAAAGGAATAATAGTCCTTGTAATAATAATTGTACTGGCATTATTAATATACGGCCTTATACCAACTATTCTAAACACCAGCCCTTCTGCAATGAAAGACAATAATTCATATTATTTAGCCGGCAAGATAACGCAAGATGTAACAGTAAACGGGCAATCTGCATTCACACTGAATGACAATGGTAAATCAATTACTGTCTTGTATAACGGAACAGCATCAGTTAATTCCTTTGTACTGGTACACGGAACCTATCAGAATAGTTTGCTAGGGAGCTATATAAACAGCAGTTCAGTAACGCCCTGGCTTTACTCCATAAGTTAATTGATACCAAAATAATACATTTATGCTAATATTTGTGTTAAAGCAAAGGAATTTTTTTCTTATTTGGGCGTTGTAAAATTCTGCGATAGTTTTGAATCTGCTACATCTTCTTTTATCAGGAATTTATATTCCCAAATTGCAGAAATAAAGATGACCTGAGTTATATTACCAATTCAGATATCTCCATTATTGCTTTAATTCTATGTTGCCCTTCATATCAATTTCATAAATTCGATAGTGTAAGTAATTGTCTGTAAATTATAAATGGTCTTGCATAATTTAAATTAGGAGATGAAAAAAATGCAAGACCAATTAGAAGTAATAAAAGAAAAGATAAAAAGTTATGGATTGAACAGAGAGAATATGAGGGATTTAAAGAAGTGGAACCTTAATGATAGATATAAATGAGGGGTATGTAACAGGAAGAAAATATATTAATATGGAGGAAATCAACAGAGAGTAAGGCTATTTACAATTTACAGAAAATAATGTACATTATCTGATTGCACAGTGTTATTCTTATTTCAAAAATTCATTCTCTCTTTTATTGTTTCCTTCAATATTCTATCCATATCTGTATTTTCAATATTTTGTTACCCCCTTGCTCAAAAGGTGTATCATTCCATGTTATTTGATGATTAAATTTGCTAGTAACAGGGGATTTATATTTACACATAATTATGTACACAACCTTCACAGATTTTATTATTTATCCTCAGGCACTTAATATCCATATATGCAATAATAGGTATCGTCGAACCGAGAATTAATGACTATATAGTTGTTTTAAAGTATAACGACTATGGCTTTAGATATTAATCAAAAACTCTGTATTGTATATGAGAACAGATTAAAATGAATAATTATTTTTATATCACCTTACTCTTTGCTTATTACAATACTACGCTTTCGAACTCAGAGCTATTAGCCAAACTACCTAATCTAAAAGTGTCCGGATTAGAGGCAAGTCTAAAGAGAGAACAAAATCATTTTTGAAGGCCACGGAGGTATGAAGTTATTTATAAGGATAACAGAGAAGGCATAATAACATGGATGTGAAAATTGGATTGACTTTTATTTTCAAATATTCAATAATTTCTATATATCTAAAACATTTTAAAGGCATCTATAAAAGGTGTTATATGAGTTCATTTTACTTACAATTAATGGAATGGGCCCGACCGGATTCGGACCGGTGACCTTCTCCGTGTCAGGGAGACATCATACCACTAGACTACGAGCCCTCTAAGGTTGATTTGAAGATAATATATAATTTTTACCTAATAGAGATTTACTATTATATCCTGAATTGCGTTTCTATATAAACACTACCATAGAAAAAAAGAATTAAAGAAAAAAGCTCACAGAAATTAAAAATATTACATATTTTCAAATAAATAGACAACAATACTCATATAGATAGGATTAATACTAAATAAATGGTAGTTAGAGATTATTCGCTTTACATTAAAAGCCTCATGCATGAAAATAACAGAAAAAATGATGTTGATAAACCAGTTTCCATCTGGAAAGAACTGGATCGCCTGAGAGGTAGCCCGGAGAAAACAATGGTATGTATTTTCAGGACAACAGGATGTGCGTGGTATAAATTTACGGCATGTTCCATGTGTGGCTATTTTAATGACACCTCCCCTGAAATAGTGGATGAAAATCTTATGAGGCAGGTAGATACATTATATGATTCGCTTAACGATACAAAAGTATTGAAAATATTTACTTCCGGAAGTTTTCTCGATCCCAACGAAGTACACCCTGCCGTGAGGGATTACTTTATCGATAGGATGAAAGATAAGGTTGATAAATTGCTTGTAGAGTCAAGAACAGAATATATAAAACCTGAAACATTGCAACCATTTAAAAAGGCAAAGATTGACCTGAGAATAGCCATAGGGCTAGAAAGTGCAGATGACTATATTATGAAATATTCAGTTAATAAGGGAAGTACATTGAAAAAATTTAT
Source organism: Ferroplasma acidiphilum (assembly GCF_002078355.1). NCBI lineage: Archaea > Methanobacteriati > Thermoplasmatota > Thermoplasmata > Thermoplasmatales > Ferroplasmaceae > Ferroplasma > Ferroplasma acidiphilum. The sequence goes on from NZ_CP015363.1 coordinate 479,189, forward strand.
TGATGCTGCAAAAATTCTGCAACAGGAAAAAATAGAATTACGTACGTATTTATTGTTTAAACCTCCATTCATATCAGAAAAAATGGCTATTGCTGATATAGAAAAATCAGTTTCTATTGTAGCCCCATACTCGGCAGATATATCAATAAATCCAATGAATATCCAGAAGAATACACTGGTAGAGAAACTATGGAAAAAGGGACTGTACCGCCCACCCAGGCTATACTCCCTGGCAAAGATTTTGATAGACCTCGGAAGCCAGTACCCTGTCCTGTCATACCCTACAGGCGGGAATAAGGAGAGAGGAGTGCATAACGATAAATACGACGGCAAATTGCTTGACCTTATAATGCAATCTTCCCTTGACCATGATTTTGGTGAATTAAGTGATTATTATAATTCACTGGATCTGGAAGACTATAGATATGATCTGGATCTGGAAGATAAAATGTTCTTCCAGGGTGATTATATGACGCTTCTAAAACGCTTATCAGGTTCATCTATTACCTATTAATTTTTTAAGCTCATCCAGTTTTTTTTCTATATTTATTATTATTTCCATGGCCCTTTCATTGTATTTTATTGTGTCAAGAAAAATTTCGGTATTTTCATTATGTTTTATTTTTTCAATCTCGAGAAATTTGATATAGGAACCTGTTACTATATCTGTATTGCTAGCTTCAGATATGTATGAAAGTATATATGGTTTCACAAGTAGTTCGCTCATAAGATAATCATGCTCTCGGGCATTCATAGATATTATTCTGTATCCATTGAATAGTTCTTTTACCTTATCCAGTGAATCAGGAGTTGAAATATCATTAATGAAGATAATTGTCTTATTAGTTTTATAGGATTCTGGCCCGAATAATGGGTGAATACTTATTATATGCCCGGAAAATTCCTCCATGTTATACTTCATGGATGTTAAATCAACAAACCCTCTATATTCAGGAAAACTGCGGATAATATTCACTGTTTCCTCCAATGGAACTGCTAGAAGTGCAAAATCAGCTTTTGTAAGTTCAGATTGAAGTTGATCTTCATTTTCAAGGTCTATGGATGATGACCCGGGAAAAATTTTCATCAATGTTCTTCCTAAACGCCCCTCTGATCCTACTATTAATAAATGCATATTACTGTATTTCCACGGTATATATATTTGCTTTACTGGCAAGGAAATTTTCAGATATAAGCATGGAACCATCTTTTATTATTATCTCCTGATTTTCTCTTCCATCCATATATATAACAAGATCAGGCTTTTCAATAGCATTTGCTATATGGTGCCCGGCACTGATAAGAATTTTGCTAATTTCATGGTAATCGCATAGCACCACAGTGCCCGGATTAAGGATTCTGGAAAGGAGAAATATGAGATTATCCCTCTCACTTCTGTATTCTATATATTTTACTCCATTAAGAATTCTGGAATACTTTACACTATCAGCAGAGTTTCTATTTAAAACTTCATAATTTATTGAAAACTCGAAAAGCAAATTCAACACAAATTCAGTGAAATGATCGTATGAAAGGGATTTTAATATCTCTATTTCCCTCTCCCGATTTCTTATTTTCAGACCTCCGGCAACCTTACATTCCCCAATTTTACCAGCTATTTCCCTCCTTTCTTCAAGTAGTTTGATAATATCTCTGGAATTATTGTAAAGTTCATTTCTCAGGGTATCCATATTATTAATAAATTCTATCACCTATGATAGAGTATATCTATCACATATAAAAATTTTCCAATTTTAACAACAATGCATTACCATTAAACTGCTAATTCCACACAGAAAATTTAGAGGGCAAACTTTAAATTAAACAAATTTATAAGAGAAATATTGAAATTAAAAGATTTAGGGGAGAGAAAAATAATACAAACCCTTGAAGATGGCTCTAAAAATCTTGACAACAGGGACGATTGTGCAATTATAGGCTTTGGCAATTATTATGCTTTGTTATCAACGGATCTTATAACAAGGGAAACCCATTTGCCAGAAGGCGCAGAACCTTTTCTCGCCGGAAAATTTTTTGCGGCAATTAACCTGAGCGACATTGCAGCTATGGCCGGAATACCATCAGGTTTCCTTATCTCTTTATCTGTATCTCCTGAATATGATATTTCCTATCTGGAGGAATTTTACAGGGGAGTGAGGCACGAGCTGGACAAGTTTAATGTGTCTATCATTGGTGGCGATACAAAAGAAGGTTCTGATTTTACAGCAGCCGGTACTATAATAGGGAAACAGGTGCCGGAACTTATAAGAAGGCGATCAGAAATTAAACCCGGGCAATTTCTGATGGTAACAAATTCTTTAGGGTCATCGGCCGCCGGATATATTTATTACATGTATGGAATAAACCGTGAACTGGGAATCAGAAAGATGCTTGATGTTGAGCCAAGGATTAATGAAGCAATAAAAATTAGTGCCTCCGGGGCAAAATTTATGATGGACTTATCAGACGGGGTTTACGCTTCTATACATCAAATTTCAACTGACTTTGGCGTTGGCTTTAAACTATACGGTGATAAAATACCATTTGACAGGGATGTTGAAAAGGCTGCATCCATCTCCAATTTTTCAGTCAGCGACATAGCATTGTCATTTGGCGGAGATTATGAACTGATGTTTACAGTTGAAAAAAATTCCCTTGAAGAATTTATGGCAGCCATGTCACATGAAAATATAGAAGTCCATTGCATAGGCGAAACATATAACGGCGATAATGTAATCTATGATGGCAGGGCATGGGTTCCAGTAATAAATAAGGGATACGAACATTTCAACAGTATGCCACTTAATAAATAATGCCAAAAGGGTAAAACTTATATAGAAAATATTTATATAGAAGAACAAATATACTTATGATGAACCATAAAGAATATAATAGGCCCCTTGAATTCGATATAGAGCAGGTAAGGAAGAGAAATAAAATGAAAGACAGGGAAGAGATGAAGAAATATAAACAGTTATACACAGATACGATGTCTGATCTCAATGACTACAAGAGCCTCTATGTGCGCCAGCGTTCAGAGATGGAAAACTATTCAAAATACAAAGAAAGGGAAATAGAAAACATCAGAAAAAATGCTAGCAGTGATCTCATTAAGGAACTCCTGCCTGTTCTTGATACACTCGATGCCGGTATAGCCCACGACCCAAAACTGGAGCCGGTAAGGTCCCAGCTGTTAAAAGTACTTCAATCACATGGATTGCAGGTACTTGAGGTTAAAGGGACAAAATACGATCCGAATCTGGAAGAGGCTGTGGGTGTCCTGGACCAGGGGGAGGATGGAACCGTTCTTGAAGAGGTTCAGAAAGGTTATACACTTAATGGCGATGTTCTAAGAACATCAAAAGTAATAGTTTCAAAAAGGTGAAATAAAATGAGTAAAATAATAGGTATAGATCTAGGTACAAGCAATTCGGCAGCGGCTGTTGTTATTTCTGGAAAGCCAGAAACCATTCCAGCAGCAGAGGGCGTATCACTGGGCGGAAAATCTTTTCCAAGCTATGTGGCGTTCACAAAAGACGGACAACTACTGGTAGGCGAGCCTGCAAGGAGACAGGCTCTCCTTAACCCCGAGGGAACAATATACGGTGCCAAAAGGAAAATGGGAACAGATTTCAAATATAAAATATTCGGAAAAGAATATACGCCGCAGCAGATTTCAGCATTTATATTGCAGAAGATAAAAAAAGATGCAGAGGCATTTCTCGGTGAACCGGTAAACGATGCTGTTATCACTGTACCGGCATATTTCAACGATAACCAGAGACAGGCAACAAAGGATGCCGGGGCTATAGCCGGGCTTAATGTAAAAAGGATTATAAATGAGCCTACCGCTGCGTGCATGGCTTATGGAATTGATAAGCTCAACGAAACTTTAAAAATACTTATTTACGATTTTGGCGGAGGCACACTTGATGTTACAGTGATGGATTTCGGCCAGGGAGTTTTTGAAGTTATGTCAACATCCGGTGATACAAAACTGGGTGGCAGTGATATGGATGAAGCTATAGTTAACTTCCTTGCTGATGATTTCAAATCCAAGGAAGGAATAGATCTCAGGAAAGACAAATCTGCATATATCAGGTTAAGGGATGCAGCCGAGAAAGCAAAAATAGAGCTGTCTACAGTTCTGGAATCAGATATAAACCTTCCATATATAACAGCCACTCAGGACGGCCCGAAGCACCTGGAATTTAAACTTACCAGGGCAAAGCTGGAGGAACTTATTGCGCCAATAGTCGGAAAGTCTGCAGCATCTCTGGACAAAGCACTTGAAGGAGCCAAGCTTTCAAAGGGTGATATAAACAAGATTATACTCATTGGCGGACCTACAAGGATGCCATATGTCAAAAAATATGTTGAAGATTACTTTGGCAAAAAATCCGAAGGCGGTGTTGACCCGATGCAGGCAGTTGCAACAGGTGCTGCAATTCAGGGAGGAGTGCTGATGGGAGATATAAAAGATATTGTACTTCTGGATGTAACTCCTTTGACACTTGGCATAGAAACTGTTGGTGGAGTTATGACTCCGTTGATAAATGCCAATGCTACAATACCAACAAAGAAAACCCAGGTCTTCTCTACTGCAGCTGATATGCAAACATCTGTCGAGATTCATATAGTCCAGGGTGAAAGGCCACTTGTTAAAGATGATGTTTCTCTAGGAAATTTCGTACTCACAGGAATAGCACCTGCGCCAAGGGGAGTCCCACAGATTGAAGTTACATTTGATATCGATGCAAATGGCATACTGAACGTTTCCGCAAAAGACAAGGGTACCGGCAAATCCCAGAGTATTTCTATCAGTGCCTCAAACAAGCTTTCCAAGGATGAAATAGAAAAAATGAAAAAGGAAGCTGAGCAATATGCAGAAGAGGACAAGAAAGAAAAGGAGACAATAGAAACACTGAATAACGGTGAATCTCTGGCATATACTGTAGAAAAAACAATAAACGAAGCAGGGGACAAACTTGACAACGAAACAAAGGATAAAATAAAGGGCATTATAAAAGACCTGAAGGATGCTGTTGAGAAGAAAGATGTAGATAAAGTAAAGGAGATTACAGAAAACTTAACAAAGGAAATGACTGAAGTCTACACTAAAATGGCTCAGGCGCAGCAGCCAGATCAGGGCGCCGGGCAACAATCTGAACAACAGTCTGAACAGCAGGGAGAAGAGGGATCCTCGCAGGAACAGAATAATAACGAACAGCAATCAGATGACAGTACTGTTAATACCGACTATAAAGAAAACCAATGAGTTAAAATGTCAGGAGATTATTATCAGATACTGGGAGTAGATAAAACCGCTTCTCAGGAAGAGATACGTTCAAAGTTCAGAGAACTTGCTAAGAAATACCACCCCGATGTAAATTCAGGCAGTAAGGAGGCTGAACAGAAATTCAAGGAAATCGCAGAAGCGTATGAAGTGCTTTCAGATCCCCAGAAAAGGCAACAATATGATGCTACCGGCTCTACAACATTTGGAGATGCAGGAGCTGGCGGTGGCGCAGGCTTTAACTGGGATAATTTCTCACATTTTGACGATATTAATGATATATTTAATACCATATTCGGCGGCGGATTTGGAAGAGGAAATTTCAATGGTTCCTATGGCAGTAGTAGCCCCCAGCCGGACCTCGATATTTATGTAAAACTTAACGTCACTATGGAGGATGCATATTACGGTGCATCAAAACCTATTAAGTTCAAAAGAAATGCCATGTGTGAAGTATGCAATGGTACAGGAGCGGAAGGTGGAGTACTGGTTACATGCCCCACCTGCCATGGTACCGGCCAGGAAAGAATAAGCAGGGGGCAGGGTTTCTTTAACTTTGTCCAGGTAATAGTATGCCGTACCTGTATGGGAAAAGGAAAAATACCGAAAACCCCCTGCAAAGCATGTGCTGGAAAAGGATACATACCAAAAATGGAGAACATTTCTATAACAATACCAAAGGGCGTTGATACCAACACAAGGCTCAGGACACAGAAACTGGGCAACTCTTTTGGTGGTGTGACCGGTGACCTATACGCTGTCGTTTATGTCCAGCCGAACCCGAATATAAAACGTACCGGCGATAATCTCTACGTTAAAGAAGCCATAGATTTCCCTACAGCTGCTCTGGGCGGGTCTGTTGAAATTCCCCTTTTCAAAGAGAAATTTACTTTAAATATTCCTGCTGGAAGCCAGCCAGAGGATGTATTGAGGATTAAAGGTGCTGGAATGCCTAAATTAACCTCACGTGGGAGTGGAGACCTCCTTGTTGTGCTAAAACTTCAGGTTCCGAAGCACCTTACATCCAGGGAAAAGGAACTAATAGAGGAGCTCAAGGGCGAACCTGTTAAGAAATCCTGGTTCCACATATGATATTATTATAAATTACAACAGAAAATTGTTATCTTTTCATTTTTATATTGAATAGCGAATTAACGTTCTTTATTTTTATATAATATAATTCCGGCTTATCCTAAATGCGGGAAAATAGAAAAGATGATCCATAACATAAAAAAACTAAAAGTTTCAGACTAAAAATGAAGTTAAGCAAATGAGAAAGTTTAATTTAAATTCCAGTAAAATATATTTTATAAAAAAATTTATGGAGAGTTAAGGTACTCTCTCCATGTTGTTCCTTCCATCATCGGGTTTAAAAGCCTTATATAGGGCCCTCTTATCAATGTGTCAAGAACCTTGTCGTGGATCTCTCTTGCTGGATGTGCAAACAGAACCCTTCCAATTCCAAACATTGCGTCGTTCGGGGAGGCCCATTCCATATGAACTTTGTACTCAGGTGGTGTAGGCCTTGCCTCTTCTGGTTTGAATGAACCCTCCTGCTGTGTTGGTACTTCACCACCGGATTCCAGTGTTTCATGAATTCCCTTTGACTTCAGCTGGAATGACCCTACTGCTGAGACACCAACTTCTTTTAAAATCATGTATCCCAGAAATCCCGGCGCCTTTTCAAAGTCTTTCATTACTTCAACTATTGTTGATTCGAATTCCTTTTCCTTATCCTTCTTTACAGTGTGCTCGGACAGTGCTATTGTTCTCTGGCCGTATGGCATGGATATAGGCGGAACTCCTGCTGGGTCTCCCGCAGCGAATTTTTTCCCGAACATGGTTGTGAAATCAGCCATTTCCGTGTTTAATGGCATGCTGGCATCTACAATTTCATATAATGGTTCCCATGGTCCATAAACTACCTGTGAAAGGCAGGATGAGCATAATCTGAATATTGAAGAGAAGTTTTCCCTGTGCATATCTTCGTGGTCTTTAATGCTTTTCCACATTGTATACTGATATACATTCATGGTATCCATTTTTGTCATATCCATGGAGCCACCTCCCCATCTTGTCCCCATCGGTATTATCCCGAATTGCACATGATTCTGGAATCCAACAAATCCCGGGTGCCTGGCTGTTACCTGGCATACTTTCGGGCCAACTTGCTGGAACATCTGCATGGTCGTGTCGTTATTCAACATCTCCACTTCGTTTATTGCTACGTAAGGTTTAGGCATTTTTTATCACCATATTATAGATGAATAAGTCATATATAAGGTTTATTAATCATAAATGTGAATTTCATGAAATATTTATGGTATTTATTGATATATATTTGTTTTGTACCTATATTCGTAATAATATGACTTAAAACAGCTTAATCTGTCAAAATAAATTCATAAATTTTATTTTCTTTCAAAAATAATTTTTAAAGAATTTGTTTGTAAGAGTTCAGTAGGCAGGTATCTTTATGCAGCAATAATATCAATGGAAAAAGGGTTGTATAATGATCATATTATAATTATGCCACAATCTGGCACCTGAAAAAGATTCTGATGAGGATGGTAAAGAACTTATCCTGTATAATAAAAATGAAGGTAAATATCGCTATAGAATAGGGCAAGTGAGATGCTTAACAGGACATCGCAAATTTTAATCAGTCGGCTGTACCTGGAGAACATCATAGTTAGAAACAATTTATATTAAAAAATGTTGGCGATATCATGATATTTATATATATTTAAAACCGTATGTGTGTCCGACCTTTCTATTTCTGTAATTTTTTCCAGTTCATTTAATATAATTACGTAATCATCTTTTGTTTTAGTAGCACATAGAATGTAAAAATCAATGTCTCCGAGCAGGAACAGAACATCAATTACCCCTTTGATCTTCATTATCTTTTCAGCAACTATATCATGGTATTCTATTCCATATTTGGCCCTCACAAAGGTAGCGGTTACGAAGTTATACCCTAATTTACCGAAGTCTATTTCTGCTTTGAATCCCTTTATTACATTATTTTCCTGCATTTCTTTTATTCTCCTGCTGATCGCCGATGCAGAGTATATTCCTATAGCCTTCCCTATCTCTTTTAATGGCTTTCTAGAATCTCTGGAAATCTCTTTTAAAATTCTTAAGTCAAAACTATCCATATATAAATATATAATAACTGTATTAATAAAGATTTTCACTAAATTGCCTATTATACACATCTTAATACTATTATATAGATTAATTAAAGAAAAATATTCTTTAAAATCCCTGTATAAAGGCATCATAGAAATAATTATATTATTCGACAAATTGTCTTTTTATGGCATTAAATGACTATAAAAACCTACCAAAAATTATTACAGATGTACCGGGACCGGAGAGCAAATTATTACTACAGAGGCAAAGGGAAATGGAGTCCAGTACAGTAATCTACCCGGATAGTTTCCCCATTGCAATTAAGAGGGCTGAAAACTCATTAATAGAAGACCTGGATGGAAATATTTTCATTGACTGGGTATCTGGAATCAGTGTTCTTAATTTAGGATTTAATGATAAAATACGAGATGCCGTGAAAGCACAGCTCGATGACATATGGCATGCCCTGGAAATACCTACAGAAGTGAGAATAAATTTTCTTGAAGCATTGAGAAACAGCTTCCCCCCGGAGATGAGGAATTATAAAACAATATTTGGAATCAGCGGAGCCGATGCATGTGAAACTGCAATCAATATTGCACATGCAATAAGGAAAAAGAATGCCCCAACAATTGCATTTGAGGGTGCATACCATGGAGTATCCGGTGGAATTATTGCTGCTACTGCCGGGAGAAAATACCGGGAAGCAGTATACAGTGATGGGTTTAAGATAATACGGGTGCCATACCCATATAAATTATGGTATGACTATGATGTTTCTGATATAATTTCCATAATGAAAAAGATAATGGATGATGGAGAAGCAGGATATGATAGGCCTGATTCTGTTATAGTTGAACCTGTACAGGGAGAAGGCGGTTATATTGTGCCTCCCGATGGATTTTTAAAGGCCATAAGGGAATTCTGTACTGAATACGACCTTACAATGATTGTTGATGAGGTTCAGAGTGGGGTAGGCAGGACAGGCAAGATGTGGGCATTTGAATATGAAAATATTACTCCCGATATAGTATGTGTCAGCAAGAGCATAGGCGGGGGGTTGCCAGTATCATTAGTTTATTACAGGGATGACTATGACAAAAAATTGCCGAAGCCATTCCATCTTGGAACATACAGGGCTAATCCCCTTGCAATGGCAGCTGGAATAACTGTTATCAACGAAGTGCCAAAGTATTTTGATAAGGTAAAATCCAGCGGAAAGGAAATGTTAAACAAATTCAACAAGATAGATTCTAACCTTATAGGAGAAGTGCGCGGAAAGGGTTATATGATCGGCATAGAACTGGTAGACAATGGAAAACCAATGAATTCAAAGCACATGATGGAATTAAAGCACGAGCTCCTCCAGAATGGACTGTTAATGCATACATGCGGGCACTATGGCAATGTATTCAGATTCATGGGCGCGCTAAATATGCCTGATGAATTGATAAATACAGGAATTAACATTTTTGGCAAGGTTTTACGGGGTAAGTAAAATGGATCAACTGAAAAAAAATAATGGCGGGTTCTGGCTGGCTCTGTTTCAATCCATGGCATTCGTGGCTCCTGCCGCATCCGTTGCAAGCTTTTTTACAACTGGTGTGGCTGCAATAGGCGGGTCTTTGCCCCTGACGTACATTATTGCAACCTTTGGTGTTCTGTCTGCAATGTATATGGATTATTCTTTTGCAAAGAGAATATCGCATGCTGGCGGATATTACGCATTTGTGCGTTCAGGGCTTGGCAATAAACTTGGTACGTTGAGTGCATGGTTCTACCTTTACGATATGATAGCGGCAATAGCAGGTTTTTCCACCCTTTACTTTGGTGCTATCGTAGCCCCATACATACCCTTTCTGAATACAAGCCCCTACGGATGGCTGCCTTTATCACTCATTCCATTTGCAATAATATTCTTCTTCCTCTGGAATGGGCTAAGGCCATCATTATGGTATACCCTAATAAGTTCTGTTGCTGAGATCTCTTTCCTTGTAATAGGCGCCATAATAATCATTATACTCCTCGGGTCCAAGAATACACTGGCACCATTCACCCTTACCGGACATCCCATAAGTGCTCTCGGGCTAGCAACTGTTTATTCAGTTTTAAGCTTCGTGGGAGCCGGTTCAGTTATAGCCTTATCAGAGGAAATTAAAAATCCAAGGAAAAATATTCCAAAGGCCCTGGTTATAGTCGCATTGCTGGCTGCAGCAGTTTATATACTAGCATCATACGCAGTAGTTGTTGGATGGGGATTATCAAACATATCAAGTTTTGCCACATCTACAAATCCCGGGATAACTGTTTATGCCAGATACCTTGGTCCGGTTGGACTGGTTATTTTCGTAGTACTAGTAGCAAATAGCTTCATTTCAAATGGAATTGCACAAGGTAATGCGGGGAGTAGAACAGCATATTCTATGGCTCGGGACAATATTCTATTTTCTTCAAGGTGGGCAAAGGTAAACGAAAGGACGGGCGCGCCACGGATGGTTATAGGTATAATGATAATAGTAACTTTCATCCTTATGATCGTTTTCGGGTTAATTTTCGGGCCCTTTGAAGGTGGCACTATCCTTATCACCGCCGAGGCAGCTCTCCTTTATATTATACACATACTGGGTGATATATCACTACCCATATACGCAAAGAGAAAACTCAAATACAGGCTGAAAGCCTATCTGCCATTGCTTTTAGGGCCATTGCCAGCAACTATTGTATATGCGGTAGCGGAATATGGTGTTTTCATTCCTATCCCGGCATACCCTAACAGCATCTATGTCTACGGCACTCTTGCACTGATAGGGGTAGGTATAGTACTGGCAATAACAATACGCCACAAGCCTGTACACGTTGATCAGTCAGTATTTGAGCAGGAGGCCGAAACCAAATGAGCCGGTTAAAACGGAGACTTTCTTCAACAGTAGTGGTGATGGATATGTATATTACCATCTGCCACTCAGTTATTAATTGAGTCTGGTGGGAAATAGAGATGAATGAAACGTGTAAAATCAATGATCAATGTCGGTCGGAGAATACAGTTAAATGATACCACCGATACACACATTGCATGATTTAATTATTTCTGGAGAGATATCTCCATATCATTTGTTTAAAAAATCAGCTGAGAACATAAGCCACTTAAACCCGGACATAAATTCTTTTGCGACGTTAAGGCCATTTAATGAACCTACCATACATAAACATTCTAGTAGCCCATTGTATGGAATCCCATATTCTGTGAAGGACATAATAGACACTAAAAATCTCCGGACTGAGTACGGGTCTGAATTCTTCAAAGGCCATGTTCCACAGGAGGACGCAGATGTTATCAGGGCATTGGATGAATACGGGCCTGTATTGCAGGGCAAAACAAATACACACGAGTTTGCCATGGGCATAGTTACTCCCGTGTGCAACAATCCCTGGAACGTATCAAAAATAACCGGGGGTTCAAGTGGTGGGTCAGCGGCTGCAGTATCATCAGGGCTTTCCCTTTTCTCATTGGGAACAGATACCGCCGGTTCTATACGCATTCCATCAAGCATGTGCGGGGTGAGTGGATTAAAACCAACAACCGGTAGCCTTTCAGTAAAGGGGATATTCCCTGAAGCCTGGTCACTGGACACTGTTGGCCCGATAACAAGATATGCCTCTGATATACCTGCCATAGTAACCGCTATGGGCTTTAAATCACCTAGAGCAAAAAGTCAGAGAAGGAAACCTTTGCTGGGGATAATAGGAAATTTAACTGAAAGTTCCGATACTAATGTAAAGTTTGCATTTTACTCATTCATGGATCATATGGTTTCTGAAGATCTTGTAGATATAAAAGAGATACATATAGACAACATGGAGAGCATGGCATCAGCTGCCGATATGATTGATGGTTGTGAGAATGCAACCATACACCGCTCCAGATATGAAAATAACCCCGAGTTATTTTCTGTGGAATCCAGAAATCAAATTAAATATTATTCGTCACTTAAACCAATGGATTATATTGAGGCAAAGAGATTAAGAATGAGACAAGGCATGGAATTCAACAGCCTATTCAACCAGTATGATTTCCTGGTTTCCCCTACATTGCCAACCATAGCGCCGGATAAAAAGGAAATTGAGAATGTGCCATTTGATTACTTTATGAAATATATAAAATTTACAAATCCGTTTAATTTGTTTGGAGTGCCTGCGCTTTCAATTCCCTGTGGCTTTAGCAGAGATATGCCTGTGGGACTTCAGATCGTGGGTGGCAAACTAAGGGATATAGAGGTATGCAACCTTGCTTCCAGATTCCAGGAAATAACTGATTTCCATACACGAATACCCCCTATCGCAAAAAATATAAATTATTTTGATATATAAATAATATTCTGGTGTAAAATTCATTCAGTTTTGATCAATATACCATATGCCACATCGCTCATTCCAGATTCATTATTTCCATAGAATATGTGCCTTGTCTGTGTATATTCCAGAATACCTTCAAGCCCCAGCTCCCTGCCAATGCCGCCTTTCTTAAATCCTCCTCTCGGTGCAGCAGCTGACAATAGATGGTATTCGTTTACCCATACAGTTCCTGCCTCTATCATTGATGCTACCCTCCCGGCTTTCTCAATATCCTTTGTCCATATTCCGGCAGCAAGGCCATATTTTGTGCTATTTGCCAGATCTATGGCTTCTTTTTCAGATTTAAATGGATATACTGTCAATACAGGGCCAAATATTTCTTCATCAGAAATTTGTTGTCCTGGAGTTAATCCGGTTAGAAGTGTTGGAGGAAAATATGTACCATTATCAGGTGTGCCCTGCATATTCTTTGAATAAAATATATTTCCGCCCGATTTGACAGTCTGGCTAATTAATGACTCTATTTTTTCCTTTTGCTCCTTAGTTGTTATGGCGCTGATATCGGTCTCGAAGTCCATTGGATTTCCTGATTTCATGGAATCCAGATATATTTTCACTTTCTGTAGGAATTTGTCCATAATTGATTCTTCAATGATTAACCTGCTTGCAGATTCACACAGTTGCCCTGCGTTAAGGAATATTCCAAATATTACGCCTTTTACAGCGTGGTCCAGATCAGCATCTGCAAAGACTATATTCGGTGATTTGCCACCGAGTTCAAGGGATACTTTCGTTATGTTTTTAGCTGCCTGTTCCATGATTCTGGATCCTGTAGGGGTGGAACCTGTGAAACTTACCATATCAACATGGTCACTGTTCACCAGGAAGTTCCCGGTTGTCCTGCCTGTGCCGTTTACAAGATTCACAAGCCCATCTGGAAAGCCCGCCGCCTTCATATCTTTTACAAGTTCAATAGCAGTCAATGGTGTATAATGTGATGGCTTAATGACAACAGCGTTTCCAGCCAGTACCGGTGGGATTATTTTCCATACAGCCATTAAAAAGGGAACATTCCATGGTGCTATGGAAGCTACAACGCCCATAGGTGCGTTCTGGACTATGCCCTCTGTGCCTGGGTATTCCGGATGCGTAATCTTCCTCTGAAATTTGAATTCATCTGTTTCAGCAAAGTACCTGATATGGGATATTGCTAGAGGTATATCCATAAAAGTACTCTGGCGGATAGTTTTCCCGGTATTTTTTGATTCCAGGTCTGCATATATTGTGGCCTTTTCCTGGACAATATCAGCAAGTTTCCCGATCAATTCCTGCCTGGATTTTATTGTGGACTCAGGGTAAAATTTATTGAAAGCCGCCCTGGATGATTGTATAGCCCGTTCAACTGTATCCTTATCAGTATCTATTATATATCCCATCAATGACCCGTCTACCGGGCTCTTTAGCTCTATCTTCGCCCCACCGGTTTCCTCAATTCCATCAATTATATTGCCAAATATCTTCTCCATTTTTTCCACCTATTATCAAATAATTTGCATGCACTTTTTATAGTCAGATTATAATTTAAATGTATATTATTATAAAAATTATGATTCAGGTTGAATTCCAACTATCCAGATTAAAATTGTGAATCAACCATTTTTGCAGTGTTTACCATTTCCTTGGCTGCGTTGGTATACCTCATAATTTTCATCATGGATCCGTCGAGCTTGAATTTTCCAGTCATAAGCCCCTGTATAGGGTCTATTTCACCTTTTATGAGTTTTACCCAGTTTGAGTACTTTCCCATGTACTTGAAAGTTGCTTTTGGAACATCGCTTTCAGCCTTGCCCACCTTCGAATCTATGCACTTGCCAGCCTTCAGGTTCAAATAAAGGTACCATGAGTCATTATAAGTTTCATCGGGCTGAACAACAAATGTTAGAGAATCATCCCATGTTTTTCCTGCCTCAGCATAAGCTGGATTAGAATTTAGCTTTTCTGTATACTCTTTTGCCCATTCATCACTTGGAAATTTTGCCATATTAAATATAAATGATATTATTATATTAATTTTCTTACCTGGAAATTAACCATTGCGGCATATCCATACATATTTAGCAGTTTCACAGGCTATCAATACTTTAAAATGGATATAAAAAATTGATATAATGTATGAACAGTATCAAAGAAACAGTTTTTCAACTGTTTTTTCTGTATTTACAACAAGCACTTTTGGCACATCTCCATCCCGTAGCCACTCAAGGTCTGAAAGGTTTTCATCGGCCGTACGTGTCTCTACTCCAAAGCCCTTTGCAACAGATTCTATGTCAAGGTTCAGCTGGAAATAATCTTTTTTCTCCATATCCGGATAATAACTTTTTGAAAAGCTTTTGAGTATATTGTATCCACTGTTGTTGAGAACCAGGAATTTAACAGGTATATTATAATGCTTTGCAGTCCACAACCCCTGCACAGTGTACATGAATGCGCCATCACCAATAATTACCAGAGTTTTTTTGTTATTCATCCCTATTCCGAGGGCCGCTGCTGTAGCCCATCCAAGCTGGCCTGATTTTGCCGTATAGTATTTCCTGTATCCGTAGCCAAATGTGGAACGTACGTTCTCTGAAGCCGATATAGCTTCATCAACTATGGTGTAATCGGAAAATAATTTTTTAGCTTTAAACAGTACATAGTCCACGCCCATACTTAGCCTCTGGCGGGCCACTCTATTTGCATACAGATAGTCAGTACTCCTCTTATAGTCGCCTTTCTTCTTAATTAATTTTACAGCTTCACTGAGGAATAGTTTTGGATTCATTGTATATCCATCGCCTGTTTTGTGTGATATGTCTGTACCTATAAATATTACATCTTTTCCAGGGAATGGCAATGATGGCAGATAGGGATAAAATGTTATATCTCCACCGATGAAGACTATCAGGTCGTTATTCACAAATTTCAGGTTCATCAGTGTCGAGGCGGGCAATAGGTCCCCTGCATAGTGTTCGCTGGCTGTGTTGAATGTGCCTCTGGATGCCAGCGGTTCACTGTACACCTCTACCCCGAGTCTGTCAGCAAACGCTTCCGCTTCTGCGTAAGCGTTGTAAACATCTATTTCATATCCAAACACCAATGCAGGATGTTTTGCTTTGTTTATCCTTTCAGCAATCTCCAATACAGCCTCAGGGTCATAGGAAGAAACGTTTGTTCTAACATCATTGAAATATAAATTTTCAGCAGTATAATCCATCATATCCATTGGCACAGATATGAATACAGGGCCCATTGGCGGTGTCATAGCTATGGCTTTAGCTCTCCTGAAGGCTGTTGGAATATCAGATGGATTTTTTATTTCATAGGAATATTTTACCAGGCCCGACACAGTATTTAAGAGGTCTCCTGATAACAGCGGGTCAAAGACAATATGCCTCGTATCCTGCTGCCCTGCGGTTATCACCACCGGGGAACGGTTCCATTTCGCAGTGTTCAGAAAGGACATTGCATTGCCCAGCCCTGGAAGTGTATGGAGATTTACAATGGAAGCGGTATTATTATACTGTGCATATCCATCAGCCATTCCCAGAGCAATGGAATCATGAAGTGTCAGGTAATAGTTTCTGATGCCACGTAACATCGGTATTTCGGTAGTGCCTGGATTTCCAAAAACGGGGTCAAGCTTCAGGGCATCAAGGGTTTTTTCCAGTATTTCATATCCTTTCATAGTTCATCCTCTACCTTATACAGAGGGTCAATGCCCTGTGAATACCTTATGACATTTCCAATTGTTTCTGTGATAAACCTTTCCTGGCTTTCCATAGTTACGCCGGCAATATGTGGTGAAAAAATAACATTGTCAACATGGAATAGTTCAGAGGAAAAATCCGGAGGCTCAACACCGAACACATCTATTGCAGCGTAAATATTCTTTTCCTTTATAGCCTTTACAAGGGCTTTCTCATCAACTATTTCGCCCCTTGAAGAGTTAATAAAAATGGAATTTTCTTTCATCAGGTTAAACCTGCTTTCATTGAACATAGATCTGGTTTCCTTAGAAAGGGGAGTGTGGATAGATATAATATCAGAAGCTTTGACCAGTTCGTCCAGTGGAAGGTACGTCAACCCGTAAAGTTCCTCATCCTCCGGCTTTAACCTTCTTGGGTCGTAATAAACTATTCCCACATTGAATGGTATTAATTTCTGTACCAGTTTTATGCCTATAGCACCCATTCCAATGATTCCAAATGTTTTGCCCTGCAATTCCCTGGAGTTTGTTAATAATGGCCAGTTTCCGGACTTAATTTGCTGGTCGAATGGTATAAAATTCTTCAACAGGGCAAGCGACATGCCTATTACATGTTCTGCAACAGCATCCTTATTGGCTACTGGAACGTTGCACAGAAGTATTTTTCTCCTTCTTACTTCCTTCAGGTCAACGTTGTTATACCCAGTACTTGCAACCTGTATATATTTCAACTCAGGGAATTTATCCATCTCCTTTTTTCCGAATGGGGTAAATGTTGTAATCACCACAACATCCGCATCATTTTTCTCAAATTCTGTATTTGTTGCGATCTCAAGGCCGGGCATTATCTGGTCTATAGATTTTTTAATATTTTCAATATCCAGAAATGCTGGAAGGATAGCTAAAACTTTCATGAAATACCAGCATTTATAAGTATAAAAGCATTATTAATAGTAAATTAGGTAATGGTTTGTAATTAATTATTATCAATCTAAATTTTACGATCCATTAGCAGAAATCCTACTGGCTTTATAGTAGATCGAAATTATATAAGGAAAACTTAATGTATGGCTATTCTCTATTTCTATTCTGGAATACCATTAGCTGACATACTCCCACAGCTAAAGCATGTGGGGTTCTAAGGTCGCCATCGTTCCTAACGTTGCCTCTTCAGGGATACCAGTGTTCCCTTTGTACGCATCTCTGTCTACGTACAATTGATCTATGCCTTCCTCAAATACTGGACGCAATGCTATGTTGAACGAAGCATTGGCATCAGCATGATCAACGTGCCCGCAATTGTTGCACTTAAATGATTTTCCTGAACGGTTGCCTATCTGTCCACATCTGCTATACTCTTTAGATGTATTATATGGATCGACATAGGCAACAGGTATTCCAAGTAGTCTGGCCTTATATTCTATCATATTTTTAAGCTCATAGAATGACCAGCTATTCAGGGAATACCTGAAACTCCTGCCCGATTTTGCATTTCTTATTCCATTTAGATATTCGAGCTTTATTCCCATTCCATTATCCTTAGCTTCCTGCACTATCTTTCTTGCTACCTTATGGTTAATATCTTTGACTATTCTGCTTTCCCTGTTCTTTATTCTCTTAGCTTTCCTGTATTTCCCTTTCTTCTGCAGATTCTTCCTCATATTCTTATATTTCTTATGCACATGCCCTGCTTCCTTTCCAAGCTTTATTATTTTCCCGGTTTCAGGATTGCCAGCAACAGCAATATGCCCTGTTGTATTCCTGTCCACACCTAAGTATCCATTGGGTTCAATTAAATCATTATCAGGGATATTTATAGATACATATGCAAATTTATTGTCAAGTTCAATCTGGCTTATTTTATCAAAATCATTCCTGAAATAATAGTTTAAAGTTAGCTTCAAAGGAGTTATGTTTATTGTTCTATCTATCTGGTTACATTTTATTCCCTGATGTGGCACTGTTAATTTTATTTTATGTACATCCTTTGCTTTTGAATTCCTGGAGTATTTCCTTAATATCTGGTTTGAAATGGCTGATTTTAACCCGAACTGTTTTACATCCCTGGATATAATGGATTTTGTTTTAATGGCAAACTCTGCTATTAGCCTGGCTTTGTTTAATTCTTCAGAAAAATCTTTGCCATGTTTAATTTTATATGTTAATATCATACTTTCTTCTGATCCTCTATATATTTCCTGACTACTGACTCGGATATATGCCCTACAGATTCTATATAATAGCTTCTTGTCCATAGTGTTGGCAGCTTGCGTTTCAATACTGGAAATTCCTGCCTCAGTATCCTGGAAGTATATCC
Source organism: Ferroplasma acidiphilum (assembly GCF_002078355.1). Classification (NCBI taxonomy): domain Archaea; kingdom Methanobacteriati; phylum Thermoplasmatota; class Thermoplasmata; order Thermoplasmatales; family Ferroplasmaceae; genus Ferroplasma; species Ferroplasma acidiphilum. Next base: position 498,038 of record NZ_CP015363.1, read on the forward strand.
TTTGAATTGCTGAATAATATAATGCGGGCTCAATACTGGATCTGCTTTTATAAATATGTGTATATGGTCCGGCATAACTTCCATTTCTTTAATTTCTATCTTTAATTCCTGTGCCTTATAATTTAATAATTCCTTCAATCTTACATCTATGCCATTTACCAGTACATTTCTTCTGTATTTCGGGCACCAGATAATATGGTATCCCAGATTATATACTGATTTATTGCTTCTTGTCCATCGTTCTGACACCATTACAATACTATATGATTGACAGATGTACATAATTTATGCATTCATCCCACAGTTAAAACTGGTGGGCTTTCTGCTAAGGGATCGTAAAAATAGGGAACGGTATAAGAATACTGGTAGGTTCAGGCCTCATAAGAACCGGTGCCTTCAATGCAAATACTGTTAATCAAAAAAGCCACTCTGGAGTTAATTTTTGTTCTCCTGCTTAGCGCGGGAGCATATCAGTGTAAGGTACATCCAGTTTATGTACCAGTCCTGTCACTGGACACAGAGGCTTACTGTTAATGGATAGGAATATTTCTACAATATGCTTTAATATTAAAAGTTAAATCATAATTTTTCCTTAAATCTGGCCGATAAGAATTTTATTTTCTGGATGAATTAGTCATAGTTGTGAATATCTCGAAAAATATTTATATAGATACACTATGTATAAATCATGGTAAACGAGTTAATTGAAAAGAATAAACCGTACTATATAAAATCACTGTCGCTTGAGGACCAGTTTTCCAGATTGGATGCATGGTATAAGGTTGATTTCCTTATTGATAACAATATACTCACAAAAGAGTATGTTATTGAAAATAAGACAAAATTCCTCGATTTGCTAACTACCACTGATGAAATGGTTAAAGTACATGCATGGGTACTGGCAAGAAGGTTTGCTGATGCAGGATATATAAGTAAGGAAGATATAGATAAAAGGAAATCCTATCTTATTCCATATGTAAAAAGTGGGGACCTTACCGCATGGTGGAATGCTATTGACCTTGTAAATGGTGGATATATAGACAATACCTATCTAACTCCGTATAAAGATATTTTCATAGCAAGCCTGAAAAGTGATAATCCCGGGGTTGTAAGCGATGCATGGCACATGGTTCCATTGCTATTGAAGGCCGGCGTGATTAGCAATGCAGATTACGACGATAATAAAAAATATCTTTTTAATGTTCTTAAATCCTCCAATCAGTATATACGGCTGAATGCCTGGGAAACAATAATTGACCTGGGTGAAAAAGGAATTCTAACAAAAGAAGATATATTCCCATTTAAATCGAAGGCAAAGGAGCTTATAGAAGGAGAAGACCTGATAAAACTTACATCGTTGTTTGACACCAGTAAAGATGATTTCATAGCAAGGTTGAAGAACCTTGATCTGGCAGACTAAATAAAATCTGCAACATCTATGGCGCTGGCGAATATAGCAAGGTATAATGGAACAGAGTTTTCCCCCCTGGCTATATTATAATTTTGCCCATTCATTTCTATGGAAAATTTATCTATCTTTAAATTAATTTTTGCATCCCTTTTCAGAAACATATCTGGAATAGCCTCATCAAGCGGGTTAAAAGTTTTTAATTTATCTATAGCTACCGGTTTAACCATGAGTCCTGTTTTTCCATGGAGGCTATAGGGGAACCTTATAAGGCGGTGGATATCTGTGGTGACAGGTTCATCAATCTCTGCCAGCGCATTACCTTTAAAATCTTCAAGAATTTTGCCAAGCATTATCCTGTCATAATCTATTGAAGCGTTTTCATTGCTTTTATTCTGCTTTATCAACAACTTAAATTTATTTCCTTTTTCATTGCTGAGGAAATCCCTGATTTTTTCCCCATTGTAATATTTTTCCAGATACTCTAAATAATTCCACCAGGATTTCGGGAATACTTTTTTTATGTAATTTTCATCCAGATTTCTGTAAAAATTGGATATGTAAATGTTAAATTTTTTAAGTATTCCATATTCAAAATAACTATCGTCTAGCAACTTCAAATCCTCCACATTCAATCCTTCAATTTTGATATAATCTCCGATTTCCCTTCTGGAATCAGAATCCATGGTGTATATCCTATCACTTTCTACATGGACATGGTACCCCCTGCCTCCGGAGAAATAAAGGCGAATATTTTTCTCTTCGAATCCAAAATCATCCATAAGCATTTCCAGGAGCCTCAGAGTATGCTTCTTTACCTCCGCAAGTATTTCCATATAGGTCATTTTATCTGCTCCCTCAATATGGTCTGCGTCAAGGTCAAATATCAGTTCTGCACCGAGCCATTCCTTTTCGAGCATTTTATGCTGGTCAGGAAACCGGTAATAGGAAGATGAATAATAAAGATGCCTGGGTATAGCTCTACGCACGAAATTTTCTATTTCGTTCTGGCTATCGAATTTTTTATGCCTGATCATTGTACCGTTAAAAGGTATAAAGCCAATCTCCCTCTGGAATAGCATATCAGGTATGCCAAGATGGTTTTTATAATAATATTCCCTGAAATATTGCATTAATCCGGTACTTGCCACATTGTATGATTAATCTAATAAATATAACCATTTCCTTGATTGTTTGGATACAGATAAATGAATAAATTTATAATATGCAACACTATCTTATTCCAATGATAGGAGTAGCTATTAATGGTTATGGCACAATAGGCAGGAGAGTGGCTTATGGGGTGTCCATACAGGATGACATGTACGTTACAGGCATTGTAAAGAATTCCCCTGATTATGTTACAAAACTTGCTTCCAGGGATTTTAATATTTATACTCCAGATATGGACAAGAAACGGGAATTTGAGGCACATGGAATAAGGGTGAAAGGCACACTGGATGATTTGCTTTCAGAATCGGATATTGTTGTTGATGGCACACCTGAAGGAAATGGAGAAAAAAATTTGAAGTTATACCGCCAGTATGGAATCAAGGCAGTCCTGGAAGGAGGCGAAAAAAGCACCGTTGTTGAATCAAGCTTTAATTCATATTCCAATTATTCCTCTTCATTAAACAAAAATTATGTCAGGGTTGTATCGTGCAATACCACAGCACTTGCGAGGTCTGTTTCTCCATTAAAGGAAAAGTTTGGAGTTCAGGAAGTAAACGCAACAATTATGCGCCGTGCTACAGACCCGAATGATAATAAAAAGGGGCCAATAAACGCAATAGAGCCTTCAATGTCATATCCATCACACCATGCTGAAGATTTAAAGACAGTTATGGATGGAATAAATGTAGAGACATCAGCTGTAAAGGTTCCAACAACACTTATGCATGTCCATGTTATAAACCTTGAATTAAAATCAGAACCCGGCATTGATGAAGTAATATCTGAATTGTCAAAGAAGAGGCGTTTAATTCTTATTAATGATAAGGAAGGGGTAAATTCCACAGCACAGGTTATGGATTATGCAAGAGAACTATCGAGAAATAGATCGGACCTCTACGAGATAGCCATCTGGAAAGGAAGTATAAATATTTATAAGAATAAAGTGCATTATATTCAGGCAGTGCATCAGGAAAGTGATGTCATACCGGAAAACATTGATGCTATCAGGGCTATGTTCGGTATGGATCCTGATCTGTCGAGGGATAAGACAGACGCTTCACTTGGCATAAAAGGAGTTGAATATTAAAATGGCAAAAGAAAAAAAAATAGATGATGAATTGGACAGCGAACTTGAAAATAAGAAACTTACGATAGAAGATTTACCCGGTGTTGGGGAGGCAACAGCTGAAAAGCTAAGGGAAAACGGATACGACGATATTATGGCTATTGCAGTTGCGTCGCCTAAGGACCTTGCTGATATCAGTGGCATAGCCGAAGGTGCAGCTGTAAAAATAATTAATGCAGCCAGAAAATATGCTGATGTTGGCAATTTTGAAACAGGGGAAGAAATTCTGAAGAGAAGAAAAGAAGTAAGAAAACTTAGTACTGGTGCACAGGGGCTTGACAATCTTATTGGCGGTGGCCTGGAAACACAATCCATAACAGAGTTTTTCGGTGAATTCGGTTCCGGCAAAACACAGATAATGCTCCAGCTTGCAGTAAATGCAACAATGCCCGAGGAACAGGGAGGGCTTAACTCGGATGTGCTCATTATAGATACAGAAAATACATTCAGGCCTGAAAGGGTAATCCAGATGGCAAAAGCAAAGAATCTTGATCCGGATGAGACACTTAAAAGAATACATGTTGCAAGGGCATATAATGCACATCACCAGATACTCCTGGCTGAGAAGGCATCCGATATAGCAAAGGAGTTTCCAATAAAACTATTGATAGTGGATTCATTGACCTCCCATTTCCGTTCAGAATATGTTGGCAGGGGATCACTTGCAGAGAGGCAACAGTTGTTGAATAAGCATATGCATGATCTGTTGAAATTTGGAACAATATTCAATGCTGTTATAGCTGTTACGAACCAGGTATCTGCAAATCCTGCAGTCTTCTTCGGGGACCCTATGACTCCAATAGGAGGGAATATTGTAGGGCATACCGCAACTTTCAGGCTCTATCTCAGAAAAGCCAAAGCAGGAAAAAGAATAGCAAGGCTGATTGATTCGCCTTACCTGCCTGAGGGAGAAGCTGTAATTACCCTCACTGAGGATGGAATAATAGATGGCACTTAAAATAATTTTATAACTTCTATATTTCCAAATGGTTCTTCCTGGTTTAATGTAACTTTTCCCCCTCTTTCCAGGAAGAGCAAAAATAAAATAAAATTCGCCCTTTCATATTTTGTGTTTCCCCAGTAATCTTCAACAAAAAATGGATTCATATAATGTGATATTTTCTGCAATGTGTCTTTTATGCCTTCGTCAACTGCATCTGTGTTTGACCTGGCTATTATATCCTCATCAATATCTGGAATATCTTCCGGCTCCTCCTCCACTACCTTTTTTTCACTGTTCCTGTATACACTTTTCATTGCACTTAAAAACTCTTTAAGTGTTACTTTAGCTTCTTCCTGATGTATTACCGGAACACGGAGGTCTGGCATAGTTCCTATGGTGGTATCATCGGTATTGAATATATCCATGCCATCTTCAGGCTCTGCGTATTCTTCAGGAGAATCAGGATCCTCATAAATAGCACGCTGAACCATGTATATGCTTTTTTCATAAAGGACATGCCAGGCACTGGAAATAAGTATACCGGCAATTTCGAAATTTTCATTCTTTTCCCGGGCAAAAATATTTTTAAATTCTGAAATGTTAACACTCCACGGGTCCAGTTTCCCCGTGAGGACGAGCCTGAATATTTTAGAAACTGTCTGTGATAATATATCAGGATAATCTATATTGTCCTCTGTGCTGTTAAGGATTTCATTATAGTATGATAGGTCTTCGCCCACATCCTGTGTTATCAGGGCCTTTAATATTTCATCCCTTTCCAATCCCCTCACCTATACGTTTCTGTATTATTTTTGTATTTCCATGCTTATCTGTGGTTACAGCAATCAGGTTATCCGCAAATTTCGTTACCGCACCCTTCAGGGAAACCATCACCACCTGTGAAGTTTTGGAATTCTCCATAAATAATTCGCCCACATGTTCGGCATTATGCCCGTCAAGGAACATATCAACCTCATCAAGATAGTATATGGGCGATGGATTTTTTATCTGGAATGAAAGTATCAATGCCAGTACAGCCACACTTTTTTCACCACCGCTAAGTGCGTCTATTTTTATCATGTGTTTTCCCCTGGGCTTTACCTTTATATAAACTTCAGAATTCAACGGGTCATCCCTGCTGGTGATTTCCAGGTTTGCCTCTCCTCCTTCTGATAACCTTGCATAAATTTTCTGAAACTGGGAATTAATAGTATCAAATAATTCGAGGAATATTCTCTTTTCGTCTTCTATGATCTGATTCTGCAGGTCTATAAGGTCATTTTTCTCTGAAAGCAGGGTTTTGTATTTTTCCTCTGTGCTATTGTACTTATTGAGTTCCATGTCATACTGTTCAATTGCTTTCATATTTACCGCCCCCAACTTTTCGATTTCCCGGCTGTTTTCATCTATTTTTTGCTTCACCTCGGATATGCTCATGTTGAACTCTATGTATTCCATGCCTGTATTTTCTATCTCGTAATTTATTGTTTCAAGCTGGAATGCCAGATTTTCTATTTTTGTTTTAAGGCCTGCTATAATGGCTTTTTTATTGCTTATTAGATCATCATTCTTCCTTATATTTTCAAATAATTTGTCCCTGGCAGTGGAAACCTGGTTTTTTTCGGTATAAAGCTCCCTTGAACGGGAATCTATTTCATTTTCTTTTGCACGGTTTTCCTCAAGCTCTTTTTCCATTGCTTCGACTTTATTTTTGAATTCAGCTACCATGCCGGTAAATTTTGTTATTTCATTTTCAAGCCCGGTTATTTTTTCCTCCAGCTCCTGGCTTTTTTCTGTGAAGTGTTTAAATTCAGTTTCAATCTGTGCAAGTTTACTGGAATAATTTTCCCTGCTTTTCATTTCATTGCCCAGTTCCTCTTCCATCTGTTTTTCTATCTCCACATTTTCTGGGGCCAGTTCCTTTAATTTTTTAAATAGCTCTTTACGTTCCTTATCCAGGGTAAATAGCTGCATCTTTACTTCATTTTTCTTGAACTCAAAATTGCTTTTTCTATCTTCTGCATCCTTTATTTTCAATTTAATTTCTTCAATCCTTGTTTTCGCTGCCTCTATGGAGTTCTCAGATTCCTGCAGCTGGGTTTCGTAATTATTAATATTGCTGGTTGAAATATCCCGCTTCCTTGTAAGGTCAGCCAGTTTGGAGGATATTTCCGAGTTTTCTTTTTCCTTGAAGCTTATCTCACTTTTCAGTATTTCATTCTGTTCCTCCAGTTCAGCTATGGCTTTCGTTATACGGTTTGCCAGAATTTCATCATTTTTAATTGATCCGCCTGTCATTGCTCCGGAAGGGTCCAGAACATCCCCATCCAGCGTTACTATACGTACTCCGGTCATATGCTTCCTTGCATTTTCCAGTGTATCCATAAGTACGGTGTCACCGAATGCGTATTTAATGGCTTTTTCAAATGCAGGGTCGCAGGTTATAAGATTTCTGACAAAATCAATAGCATTGCCTGAATTTATTAATTCTGCTGCCTTTTGCCTGTCCGGTGAAGTGGCAATCTTATTCAGAGGTATGAATGTCAACCGCCCCAATTTCTTTGCTTTTATTGCCTGTATGCACATCTGTGCCACAGAATCATTATCAACAACTATGGAATTCAATCTGCCTCCTGCAGCCACAATCACAGCATTTGCATATTTGTCCTCATATTCTATGAGTTTTCCCAGTGGCCCGTGAATTCCACTTTCCGTTTCCATCATACTGTTTATTTCCCTTAATGCCGGGCTAGCTGTGCCTCTATAGTTAAGGCCACGGAGTTCTTTCTCCTTATTCCTGATTTCCACGTCGTTGTTGCTTTTCATTGTTACGAGTTCATTAAGCTTGTTCCTCACGGTAAGAAATTTTTTATTTACTTCATTGATTTCTTCACTATACTCTTTAATATTTTTTTTCAGGTTATCTATTTTCCATTTTAAATCCTTTACTTTTATGGATTCTTCCTTTATTTTTTCCTCGTTCATGGTATTTTCCCTGGAAAATCCTGACAATTCCTGTTCTATAGTTCTGATGTCGTAATCATTGATAATCTGGTCATTTGCCTGCTGCATTTCTACATCGATTGCTGCGAGCCTGTCGTTAATTTCCCTTGTCAATTTTGAGTTTTCGTAATTTTCCTGCCGGAATTTTTCCAGTTCCCTGTTAATTTTAGCTATGGAATTCTCTGTTCCCTTAAGGTAAGACTCATAGTTTTTCTTCTCTTTGAGTTTATTTTCCAGCTGTTCCCTGTTGAAGTTATAGGCCTCACGGGAAGTTTTTAACCGTGCTTCTGAATTTGTCTTTGATTCACCAGTGCTGCCTATCTTTGTTTTTAACTCTGCAATTCCAATATTCAATTCTTCTATCCTTTTTCTAATGCCTTTAACTTCCTGCCCACCCATTGCATCCAATTTATCTTCTATTTCCTTTATCCTGTTAATGGCTTCATCCCTCTGTATGGACAGGTTTTTATTCTCATTTTCCAGATTATCTATGTCTGATTGGCTTTTCTCTATATTCCCGTTATACATGGCAAGTTCCTGGTTTATCCTGTCCCGGTCCTTTACTTTAAGGAAGAATTTTAATTCGTTAACTTCTTTATTGAGCTTATTGTATTTTAAGGCGTTTTCCCTATCTACTTCCAGGGTATCAAGCATACTTTTTATTTCTAAAAGCACAGCATCCATGCTATTGAGGTTTTCATTCAGCCCATTTATATCATTCTGCGCACTTTCAATTCTTTCCTTATAACTTTCTATCCCTGCAATGGATTCAAAAAGCTTCCTTTTTTCGGTTCCTGTCATTTTTACAAGGTTGTTTATATCGCCCTGGAGAACGAAGCTGTAGGCGTCAAGATATATATGGAAGCTATCTATAAGCTTCAATACATCAGTCCTGCTCGCACGTTTATCATTTATATAATAATTGGATTTGTATTCGCCATGGTTGTATACAAGCTCCCTTTTTATGGAATACCTGTTATTTTCGTTGGATATAACGTTTAATACAACGTAACAATGTTTTTTTGGAGGATCGGTTTTGTGGATAAAATCCTCAAGTTTATCTACCCTGACAGTTTTGTTTGCCCTGATGCCAAGAACAAAGAGCATGCTGTCGCCAATATTGCTTTTGCCGGAACCGTTCGGGCCAATAATTACCGTGAACCCTTTGTTAATTTTAATTGATTGTTTGTCTCCATAAGATTTGAAGTTTTCCATTTCAATAGAGTCTACGATCATCTAGTATGACAATGTGCATACATATATTATTTTTTCCATAAATAAATATGCGGATTTTCATATTTATTTTAATTTTTAATTACCCTGATTTATGCGGGTATTATTATACATCATATATTGACCTGAAAACTAAACCACTAAATTACTGGGGGGACACTCAAACCCAGATTATTAATAACAGAATACGGATATTAACCGGTTACTTATAGAATAAACATATTCAGTTATAAGGATAATTGCCCTGTAATAATTTTATCCTGAAAGATAATTCTATGCAAATATGTGGTATTATAAACCGATTCAGATTGCCACAACAATCGGAACAATTAATTTTATCTATGTATTATTATATAAGTTCCATATATGCAATCGTAACATATAAATACTTCGGTAAAATAATTATTTATGGCTAAAGTGATATTGACTTCTGATAGGGGAACTTTTACCGATTATGGTGGAGTTTCCGTTTTAGGGTATGTTGCGTGTATGCCAAACAATATAGTTCCAAAACTATTAATGGACAAATTTTTCGCACCCCCTGCGAAATATAACAGGGGAGAGCCACTCCATGTGCCATATCCTCTGAGAAAAATAGAAGCCTCTCTAGTTAATGCGGGAATTTCCGACATTAAAATAGTATCGCCTGAAAGGCTCGAAAAGGAGGTAAATGAGGACACGAAAGTAGTTGGCATTAATGTGCATGACCCATATGGATTGAGCCCTGTTACATTTAAGTTGACCATGCTCTTCGGTGGCCAGATGAGCTGGACTGCCAGATATTTCGAAGAGTTGGCTGATGTGGTAAGAAAATTAAAGCAAAAATACAACTTCCGTGTTATCGTAGGGGGGCCGGCAGCATGGCAGATTGGCCTGAATAAACCGGATTTTGTGGACACAATTTTTAATGGTGAAGCTGAAATAGATTTCCCTGTACTTGTAAAAAAATCACTGGATGGGGAATCTTTGCCCGCTGAAATTACCGGAAGGATGCCAGATATCACCCATATACCCAACATTATAAAACCGGGCCGTTTCGGTGAAGTGCAGGTTACCCGTGGATGCCCCCGGGGATGTTCTTTCTGCTCAATTACCCCGGAAACATACCGTACGATTCCAATGGAAAATGTAGAGGCCGAAGCTTCGCTTTATCTGAAAAACGGGTATAAGGATATAGAGTTCATTACAGATGATATAATGCTCTATGGCCAGAAAAAACTTACCGTGAACCATGATGCTATTGTCAACCTGTTTTCAACAGTTAAAAAAATGGGTGCCAGGTACCTTACATTCCCGCATATATCTGCACCCGCTGTCCTGGTTTCGCCTGATACACTTTTTGAAATATCCGAAATAGGCGGATTGAAAGAATATGGTGCAGAGGCTCCTGTTGTGGGGCTTGAAACGGGAAGCACCAAAATTATGCATAAATACATGAATGCAAAGCCTTATCCATGGAAACCTGAGGACTGGAAGGACGTTATCGTAAAGGCAACTTCTATAATGAACCAGGCCAGTGTTTTTCCATGTTATACCATGACAATTGGATATCCGGAGGAAACAGAGGAGGACCTCCAGCAAAGTATCGATATAGTACAGAGTATAATTGACAGCAATTATACAGCATGGATATTCCCCCTGCCTGTAATTCCAATGACATCATCCAGGATAAGCAAGAATCCCTTCCCATACATGGAAAAACTGCCGGCAGGTTACTGGGATCTACTATATGAAGCATGGAAATACGATTTCAGGACAACAAAACAGGTTATTCCGAATATGGTAAAGAGGATGAACCCGGTAACTCGGAGGATAATAGACCTTATGAACGACGCTGTATTTGATAACCTGGACAAAATATTTAAGCAACTTGCAGAAACAAAGGGGAAGAAATCGGCAGATTTTACAGATATTAATATGAATACTGTTACAGGATTCCTGAAAACTGTCTACTGGATAACAAGGTACACTGCTGGAAAAGAGATCAAAAATAAAAAAGTTTCCTCTTTAACAAATGAAGCAAGAATATAATAATTTTCCGTAAATAATTTTATTTATGATTAGCATATCACTTCTGTATGTACAATAAAAATGAAAACATAACAAAAAAGCAATTATCATTTGTGAACGATCTTATAAAAAGGGGAGAGGAAAACCAGAAGATTGTGGATGATTATGTAAAATCCCTGAAAAAAGGTTCAATAGAAGAATTATCCAAAAAGGAAGCCTCATCATTGTTAGATAAACTTCTCAAAAAATAAAAATTAATAAAATACCAGGTTATTAAGACAAAATGGAAAATACGGTTATTTTAAAAAAGAATACTGCCGAGGTAGTTACCCTCGAGGAGTGCAAAGATCTCGTTCCGGATAACAGCGAAGCTTATATCGGGTTCGAGCCCTCCGGCCTTCCACACATAGCAATACTGATTTATGTAAACAAGATAAATGAACTTGTAAAGCTTGGATTTAATGTAAAGGTCTTGCTGGCTGACTGGCATGCAAGGGTTAATGATAAGTTGGGCGGCGATATAGACCTTATCAGGAAAAGTGGTGAAACACTGAGAAAAAGCATGTTATATGCTGGTCTTCTGGATGGAGTCCAGTTTATCTGGGCTACAGACCTGGTAGCCAATCCGGATTACTGGGAATTGCTTCTACAGACAGCGAAGAATTCATCATTATTGAGGATAAGAAGATCACTTCCAATCATGGGAAGAACAGAAGAAGATGCTGATAAGGATTTCAGCAAATATATTTATCCGCTCATGCAGGTAACAGATGTATTTTACCTGAATTCTGATATAGCAATTGGTGGAACAGACCAGAGGCATGCCTATATGCTCGCAAGGGACATTGCAGAAAAAATGGGGAGGAAAAAACCGATACTGGTGGAAATGCCACTGATTTCATCCCTTAAGGGAAAGGGAAGGATGGATGATTTCAAAAAGATGTCAAAAAGTGACCCGGATTCTGCATTATTTCTTACCGATAGTGAAGATGATATCAGAAGGAAAATAAAAAATGCATTCTGCCCTATGGGGATTGTTGATGGCAATCCTGTCATCGATATAATGAAGTATGTTATATTCCCCTACTATGCAACGGAAATAGAGATAAACCGGCCGGAATCACACGGAGGGCCCTATACAATCCACTCCTTTGGAGAATTGGAATCAAAATATCTTAATTCCGAGATCCATCCTATGGATTTGAAAAAGGCACTTACACAGATTTTGATAAATGTTATATTGCCTGTAAGCAATAAACTTAATAGTGATTAAATGCCATGGATACCTATTAGAAGCGTTGATAAACACGTTTACAGCATGTTAGTTAAGATGGATAATAATTACATGCTCACTATAAAGAGCTTTAAAAAGGATAGGATAGTTACAGTGAAAAAGCTGGAAGGCAGGTTCAACATTATCGAAGAGGGATTCAGAAACGAAAATTTCACCGTGGACGAAAAAGACCTGAAAAAAATTATGAAAGAGATAATAGAACTGGAGTATCCAAGGTCACATAAGGTAATGGTATCGGAGCAGGAGTTGCACCTCTAAAAATATTTATCAAGGCTGGACTGGTTTGCTCCGGAGTAATTCTTTTCTATCCTGTCAAGTATACTGTTTATCCTATTCTCTGAAAAGCTATGTTCCGCACAGAGATATTCAATTATTTTCTCCCTGTAAGGCGGTGCAAATTTTAATTCTCCAGTATCCTCAACCGGTGGATTCAGAAAAAATTCCTTAATTTCATCCAGATTATCTATGGTTTTATTCTTCTGTTTCAGCACAGATTCTATATCGCCGTATTTTTTTATCAGGGATAGTCCGGTTTTCGCGCCTATTCCCCTTATGCCCGGATTAAAATCAGTTCCAACAAGAATCCCGATGCCAATCAGCTGATCCTGTGTAATTCCCAGATTGTCAAGATTTTCCTTTAAATCTATGATTTCGGGGGTAATATTTATGAATTTTCCTGTTCCGGAAATTCTCCTCCGGCCATACATGGTAAAATTCCTTAGAACCCTCCTGGCACCTAACAGGAGGCAATCATAGTCCTGTGAAATTACAGAATCAACAGCTCCTACTTTACTCATGTAGGAAGCCTGGGCTTCGCCTTCACTTGGCGCCTGAACCCATGGAACACCCATCATGTCTAAAAGCTTTTTGGATTCTGATACTATGTCTGCCGTAATATAATTAATCCTGGAGGATAGTGTTTTTATTTTTTCCGCATCTTTGTTTTCCATTGCAAGATTAAGTTCAGCTATATTTTTTTCTTTTATGGCTTTTCTTTCCTTTAATGTTTCATCCTTCAGCCGGTATGGCTTCCCATCAAATGAATAAACAGGTTTTATATTGTTCTCCAGCAATGTGGCTGTCCGGTAAAAAATTCCGGAAAGATGTGATGTAATATTTCCGTGTTCATCCTTAAGCGGTTCTCCATCCTCACCCCTTATGCTGCTTAGAAACTGGTAAATTATATTAAAAGCATCTATGGATACTGTTATGCCTCCGTTCTCCCTTATGCTGGTCTGATGTTTGACCAGGATTCCTGATATATCTACCCCCATTTTTAAACCTCACATTCTATGCCACTGTCAACTATTCTGAAACCGGTATAGGAACCTTCGCGGATTGACCTGTGTTTTTCGACGGTTATTCTCCTCATTCCCCCGGATAATTTCTCTATCCTGTATATGGCTTTCATGGCATGGTCTATAAAAAATCCACCGAAAGGCTCCAGTGTACTGTTATTCACATCCTCATATATCTGATTGGTTATGACCACCGGAATTTTATATTTAAGCGCAATCCCGGAAAGTATGTTCAACTGCTTCTCATAGCCCTCCATTCTGGCGGACGCATCTTTGCCTGCCTCCATTCTAAAAAAATTTGTGAAGGAATCAACCACCATAATACCGAAACTATTTTTTGACTCTCTCTTTTCTCCTATCAGTTTATCCGATTTTATGAGTGCTAAATACTGGTCATCAAGTGATTTTACCCTGTAAATATTCATATGGTTAATTAATTCCATATCGCCATTTGCTATGCTTCTGAATCTTTCAACTGAAAAGCCCTCACTGTCAATATAAATTGCAGAATTTCCATTTTTTAATGCAGAGATTGAATAGATCATGGCCAGATTTGATTTCCCGGCTCCACCTTCTCCATAAAATTCAGTTATTATTCCGGGTTCTAGACCTCCCTCCATTAATTTATCAATGCACGGATAACCTGACATAGTTTTATACTCACTTTCATTAAGTTTTATCTTTTCCATTTGCCACCACATTACATATAGCCAACGACCTGCATAAGTAGGCTTATACTGGACCTCCCACTGCATTAATTAACTTCTTTGATACCACTTGATCATATCATACTTTTTTGACGAGACCCTTAATTTTCAGAGCTATACTCCTGAATTATTATACCATTATCAACACTTTATTTTTATTGTTTTTGCTTTATTGAGATTGGCACAGTTTTCATATCTATACAACAACCTGAGAAAGCCTGGAACATCTTTAGGTATGTTTTTCCATTACTTATTTTGATGGTACCCGTTCAATCTACTGATCGTTAATGGTTCTATCATCCACCACATCTGTTGTGTAGTCTGAACGCTAAACATGACGGTACTATATATCAGTATCACACGTCACTATTGGTGTATTTTGTATGGACTATAAAGATTTTCGGTTAAATTTCCAATTTCCTACAAAATATAATTCACCTTCAACTTATTCCGCTGATAGAACAGAAGTATATGTAAGGATTTAAGGTGTCCATCAATGATATCCTGAAAAGGTAACGTTATAACTGGCATCAACCTTAAAACTCTGCAACCTGTCCCAGCAAAACCGTGACGAATGAAGGCAAATAATAAGAAAAAGTAAGGAACCCAAAATGCTTTAGCGAAAATATTTTACCACCGGAAACTATATGTAATATAATTATTCTTACAGTTTAATACAGCTATCAAAAATTCGGGTAAATTATATATAATAAATGTAAATACATACCGGATGGCAAATGTATATCTTGCTATAGGAGTCATATTTTTTATTATGTCTGCACTTTCGTTTACCTTAGGCATATATTATCTGGCTATTCCCCTACTTATAATCTTTCTTATTTTGATGTTTTTATATTATAGAACTTCAGGAAGGCATGTTAATAAAAAGGTTTCCAGTATTACCTATGATGGCATTATGCAAACCGGGCTGTCAAAAATAGAAAAGGGTACATTTTATATAGATAAGGAAAAATTTATTTCAATAATGAGTAAAATTAATGATCTGGTTTCATCGCAGGGAACAATGCCAGAATTCGGGCTTGATGCAATATACGTAGATTTTAACAAACAGGAGAGTGCGGAAAAATTTGTTGGTCTTATACAGCAGAGGGGTGTAAAGGCTGCAACAGTCCAGGAAAGGTCTATATGGAAGGTTAAAATAGAATTTTCTGATTGAAATACTGTCAACTATATATAAAGTGCCCCGCAATTTTTGCCTATGTGCCAGCTACAGTCAGGGAAACTTTAACTTAAATGTTAAAATGCCGTATTATGAAGGATTATTTCCATGCTACGTTTGCTGCCACCGGTTCCTGGATTGGCAATATTTATGATTTAACTCTTGTAACATATATCTATGCCGAACTGGAAAAATCATATCACATAAGCCTCGGTGTGGTTTCACTACTCTTCGCCCTCGGGTTAATAGGGAGATTTTTTGGCGGGCTTTACCTCGGGAACTTATCAGACAAAATCGGGGCGAGGCGTGTAATGGCTTTCAGTACTGCAGGATACGCTATCTTTGCAGGGGTAATGGCCTTCTCACCTGACGTAATCATACTTTTCTCCGCCAGATTCATACAGGGAATTTTCATGGGTGGTGAGTGGACTTCCGGCACCATGCTGGGATATGAATTTTCCCCTGCAAGCATAAGACAAACAATATTCGGGATAATCCAGAGCGGTTATGGAATTGGATACGCATTAACCGGAATAGCGTATATCCTTTTCCTACCAACAATAGCAGTTACCTGGAGATTCTTTCTGATAACCGGCAGTATTCCACTCATCATCGCACCATATACCATAATGAAAATTCCACATGATAACAAAAAAATCCGGCAGGCAGAGAAAAAAATTAATCTCAGGGATTATAAAATTCCACTGGCAAAATCCATGATTATGATGTCTGGATTCTTCTCTGCATATTTTGCAATACTCTCATTTTACCCTACTATTGCCACATCGTTCGGTGTTCCGGCATCACAGATAGGGATAATAATGATAATCTCCAGCCTCACAGTTGCGGCCGGATTTATATTGTTTGGAAAACTGGCGGCAATATTCAGGAAGAAATACCTTATTATGGCAGGTTCTATGATAGCTCTGGCATTTGCATGGCTGGCCGTGCCCTACTTTTCCCCTATCAGGTTTCTTGCAGTGCCGGGCATGGTTGTATTTAGCCTGGGAATCGGTTCTATGCCCATTATACCATTGCTGCTTATGGATCGTATAAATCCAGCTGTCAGGGGTTTAATTTCTGGGGTATCATATAATTTCGGTGCTCTTTTTGGAGGGCTTATATCAGTTTTACTGGGCACAATAGGTGGAATAGTGGGCTATAGCCAGTTACTTTTAATCATAGATGCAACAACACTGGTGTGCCTTCTAGCAGTATTTATTACCGGTGCCACAATTAAAAAAAGAAACGAATCTACTTCCTATCTATCCGGGCTTTCCGGGGACATGGACCAATAGAAAAAATAATATGCTATTTTTATCTAATGATATATGAATTTTCTGGATGAGATAAAAAATTTGAAGGAACAGATAAAATCAAAAGACAAATTTGATATAAACTTCAACTTTGATAATATAGTTATATCCGGTATGGGTGGTTCTGGAATTGTTGGAAATATCTTTCAGGAATACTATACTTCCATACCTGTTATTTCAATAGGTGATTACGGCATACCGGGATTTGTAAATGAAAAGACTCTTTTTATTGCAGTGAGTTATTCAGGCAACACAGAAGAAACTCTCAGCAATGTGGAAGATGCGAAGAAAAAGGGTGCCCATGTAAGGGCTATCACCTCGGGTGGGAAGCTGGCGACAATTGTAGAAAAATCCATTATCATACCATCGGGCATCCAGCCAAGGTCAGCTCTGGGATATATGCTCATGCCTCTTTTTAACACCTTTGCCCCGATAGATGATGCCATAGTCAACCAGACATATGGCATACTGGACGATATGGATAAGAACCACAGCGACATAAAATCTGAAGCATTTAAGATATACGAAAATAGTTCTATTCCTATAATATACGGGTCTAAACCATTCAAATCTGTAGCATACAGATGGAAAACCCAGTTTAATGAAAATGCAAAAACCTTCGCCTTTTATAGCTATTTCCCGGAACTTAACCATAACGATACTATGCCTTTGAAATCTGCATACAGGAGGGATGAATATCTGTTCTATGCATTTGAATCTGACAATGCAAGAATTAACCAGAGAATAGGGATTACAGAGGAAATTACAGGGGAGCAATTCACAGTGGTAAAATCCCCATCACAGGATTATTTCTCCAAACTGTTCTACCTGATTCATTATGCCGATTATCTGACATATGAACTTGCCCTGGTAAGGAATGTAGACCCCACAGATGTATCAACCATAGAGGAACTTAAAAAGAAATTAGCTTAATTCCTTTATTTCTTTTGAATTCTCTACAACTATAGACCCTCCAGGCGGAAGAATAGATTCAATCTCTGATTTTTCTATTCCAAGTATTTTTGCTATCTTTTCCGCAGCCACAGACCTTTTTTCATTTCCCGGTTTAATCAGGACCCATTTTTTTGATTCAGTTCTAGTTTCAGCAGGTGATATCATAGGTATATTATTGCCTTTATAGTCTACAATTGATACCTTTAACTCCAGAGGAATGTTCAGGACATAATTTCTCTTTCCCCTTACTATCCAGGAACCTTTTGATACAAATTCACCGGATTCAGGTGTTTTGCTGACCTGTGATGGATATACCCAGTATGCGGTTCCTGACCCGATGCCTGCGGGCCATGCCCTTGAAAGGGAGATTGAAAATATGCAGGCCTCCTTTATAGTTTCCTCTGTAATTTCTATTCCTTCATGTTTAATTACTGTACTGGGTGCACCATAAAGATCTGCATGCACATAAATATCATCATCGGACATGTGTTTTTTAACAAGCTTCTCATTGGTTTTGGCATCCCTGCCAGCCATGATCATGTTTCCGGAAGAAGAAATAAACCAGTGGTATGACTCAAACCAGTATTTTACGCGTTTCTTTTTTCCTGCTTTCTGTTTTTCTTTTACTATGAGCTTTTTTGTCTCCTCTATTGCTTTTTCAGCCCCCTCAATTTTGCCCTTATAGTCTTTTGCCGTATTAAACACATAATTTATATTATTCCCTGCAGATTCCCTGTAATTTAAAATGATTTTAGTTCCATTATAATTTATGGCAAATGTATTTTTGCCAGGGTTAATGTCACTTATATCCATATCCATGTACTTGAAATCTTCAGGGGTGTTTCTTTTTACATTGTTGTAAACTATATTTATAAGTTTCTGGAGTTGTGGGAAACTCATTTTAAGGTAATTTCCGAATTCATTGTATACCTGCATCAATTTATTAAATTCTTCAATTGACCTTCTCTGTGACTCAATCCTTCTTTCCACGCTGGATTTATTTTTTTCATTTTCAGGATAATGTTTCAGGTAAAAACCAATTCCTTCATTAAAGTCTTCAAATTTCACATCAGGTTCTTTATTTATAGCTGTCAGGAGCACAGGTGATAGTAGTTCTTCTGCCTCATAATAAAATGCATTATTTTTAGAAGATTCTCCGATTATCCCCATTATGCTATCGTAGAGAATCTGATACTGGTCTTTTATTTCAGAGGGCATTTTGTCTTTCTCTATATTTGCCCTGTATAATGCTTCTTCAGCTATCTCCCCACCAAGATTGACCCTTGTTGCGAGAGTTTTAACTATTGATGCACTGCTTTTATCCAGTATTCCGGAGAAAGTTTCCAGGTCTGCAACAGGGTTAATAACTGCGGGAGGAATATATTCTTCACCAATCTGTACTTTACGGGTTTTGTATACATGCTGCTCCATAGCAAAAACAATTTTGCCATTATCTGTAAGTATAAGATTTCCGCCACCGAATAATTCAAGAATAATCTCCTGGCCTGTATGCAGTGTGATCCTTACTACCCTATCAAAATTAATCTGTTCTATGCCCACTATACGTTTCTCCGAAAGCTGTTTTCTGAATAGCATTGATAATTGTGTAGCTTCTTCAGGCTTTTCTGCATCATAAAATCCAATTCCCTTATTTAATGATATGAAAAAATCCCTCTTTTTTACATCAGAACGGTATATCTGTAGCACGAATTCTTTCTGGTTTACCTGGTATACCTTCTTGATAAATGAGTTTAATATTGTATCGCCATAGATGGCAATAAACGCATGGAAATCCAATGACGACTCTTTAAGTTTCATGTTTTCATTTAGCCCTTGCTCTTATTTTAATTTTGTTATGCATTTTACACTATATTTTAGCATGCAGCCGAATAATTTTAGAACAATAGTTCAATCACTTATCATGGAAGTAAAGGAAAATAAAGTAGATATAGGTGGAAAATCAGTTTATTACATTTCATATGAGCGTGGAAATATGCGCAATTTCATCCTGCTCCATGATTCAACAACAACTTCAAATTCATGGGCAGGCATCGATGCATTAAGGAAAATCGGCCAATGGGGGTTCAATGTTTATGCACCGGATTTCCCGGGATTTGGAAATTCTGAAGCAAATGACAGTTATAATTTCGGGTCATCCCCTTCTAAAGGTGCGTTATTTATAAAGGATTTTGCGGAAAGCCTTTTTCTATCATCCATAAATGTTGTTGGTCCATCAGTATCAGCAGGTGTGGCGTTGAAAAGCCTGATAGACTACCCGGAATTAATAAATTCATCAATTATTATAGGCGGGCTCGGTGTTGACCATATACTGAACGAATTAAACAGAATCGATAAGCCGGTTCTTATCCTCTGGGGATCGCGGGACAATGTAGTGCCGGTTAGCCATGGGTTAAGATACCATGACCTGATTCCTTCATCAACCTTTGTCAAAATTAATGGTGCAGGTCATTGCGTTCAGATTGAAAAGCCGGATATATTTTTCAACAATATTAAAAAATTTATAACTAACCTGTGACCTGTAGTATGTTATCCGTATATTATTTACAGGTTAAATTATCCGCGGAGCTATTATAATATACATCAAAAGAAGGAATACAAATATTCCCATTGCGTAATATATTTTTTTGACATTATTTTCATCCCTCAGGAATTTCAGCCTGTCTCTTCTTGATGCAATTGTCAGGGTATCCCTGAAGAACTGACCCCCATCCAGTATGGATAATGGCAGTGCGTTCATAATGCCAAGAAGGAAATCTATCCAGAAGAACCAGTAAAGGGTATTGGTTATTCCAAAGAAGATATATGAGTTAAAGGGCGTAGAAAACATGTGGGATAATGAAGCCGGTATGGGTGAAAGCCCGAGAAGTGGCAGGCCAAGGGTTTCGTAGAAATTTGGGCCCACCAGCTGTCCGCCGAAAACAAGGCTATGCAGGCTATCAATGGATTCATACCCTATACCTGAATAATCTATCTGCACCCCGATAAAACTTTCATTTTTGTATGCTGCCTTATTTGCCGTAGGGTCATTCTTTGCATAATAATGATATGTGGAAACAGTTTTCATTGTATATGTTGTATATGCAGGTACAGTTTTTCCCGTGTGGAATGTTAGTACCGTCATATTTATTGTTGTACCCGGTGTTATGTTATCCAGAACATCGCCCAGAGTATTTATGTTATATATAATGTGGCTGTGCCCTGCATCGCTTATGTTATATATGATTGAATCTGTGGAGACATTTGCCGCCGCCGCAGGACAACCGGAAATTAAATCCACAATGGCCACGCCCGTCGGTACGCTTCCATTTGTTTCGGTTTTTCCATTAAACAATGTAATATTTGCCAATCCCGGTGTAATCATGGAAGTTGTTTCCAGATTGTTAAGCTGTTTCCCGCTTAAATTTCCATATGAGGTAATCTCCATTCCTTTCGGTATTGCATGTCCACTGTAAAGTGTTGTAGAATTATCTACATAAACGCCACTGTGAATAGGGGTCGAGGCAGGCATCATGACAAAAACAAGCAATACGATGCATATTGCAGCTATGATAAGATTTATACCCGGGCCGGCTGCAATGATCCTTCTTCTCACTACAGGGTCAGCCGCCATAATTTCTTTTTCATCCGGTTCTACAAAAGCTCCTATCGGGATTATAAAAAATAATGCGCCAACACTGTTTACCTTTATTCCATGCTTCCTTGCAACGATACCATGAAACATTTCATGTATTACAACCGCAAAAACGAGGCTAGCAGTTCCATATCCCAGCGGTATAAATGGATTAATAAGTGGAAGTGCAAGGTAATCCTGCAAAGGGGGTGCAGCACTGGTGGGGATATGGATAATTGTAAGCAAGACCGCTTCATATAAAAGCATGCCAAAAGCAAGCAATCCTCCAAAAACAACAAGTACAGTGGATATCTTCCCCAGAGATTTTGCTGGCAAATGTTTGGCAACAGCATCAAGGACGCCACCATTTTTTGTTGACCTTATCATTAAAGCTGGCCCCATGGTTGCAAAGTGTTTTGATTTATTAATTGCCGGTGCCAGTGCTATAATTATAATTATCCAGGAAAACACGATAAGAATAATCAGGAATATATCATTATAATTCATGAATAAACTCATAGTTAAACATTAATAATAATCTTTTTCCTGCAATACTATTTTGATTCGACATTTGTCTCTATTTTTTTGAGGAAATTGAGGATATTATATCTCTCTTCATAACTAAAATTCCTCAGTGTGTCATCTATAAATTTCAGATGCCTTGACTCTATTGTTTTAAAGAAGGCTTTCCCTTTTGGCGTGACTGTTATATTGATAACTCTCCTGTCCGAGTCGCTTCTCTCACGCATTACATACGACAATTTTTCCAACTTGTCTATAACACCGGTGATCCAACCCTGCGTTACCATATTTATATTTGCAAGCTCTATCATGGGCAAAGCCCCTCTTTCTGTTAAATTTTTCAATATTCTGTATTCTACTGTAGATACACCCATAGACATAAGATTTTTTTCCGAAGCCTTATACCATGTTTTCCAGGTTCTGAGAAACTCCCTCCAGACGTCGTAGCTGCTGATTTTATCCATTCGTACCGGATTATTAATATGATAAAGGTATTTTATGGTTTCTATATAGTAAATAATCGTCCATTAAATTATTTACTATTAAATATTTCATGTTTGAAATCCCGTAAATTTCATATTTCAAAATTTGTATTATCCGGAAAAATTTACTTATTTCGGCAATTGGCTAAAATTAATTTCCGTATTCATACAAAAATTTATACGGCACTACTAAATACTAAAACCATGGAAGAAATAATTGTCAGAATAGGAGGAGCGGCAGGAGATGGTGTACAATCCGCCGGTTTAACTTTAGAAAAAACTTTTTCAAGAAGTGGTTTATACATAAGCACGTATAATTACTATCAAAGCCTTATCAGGGGCGGCGAAAGCTGGTACCAGGTAAGGGCTTCTGATGAAAAAGTAAGGAACCAGGGAAGCGGCCTGGATGTTCTGGTTGCTTTAAATGCCGATGCACTTGAAAGGCATACAAATAGGAATATAAACGAAGGCGGAGCATCTCCCCTGAACGGGATAGCAATATATGACCCGGGAACCATACACAATTTTAAAAAATACGATGGGATAACCTATTGCCCGGTACCAATGAGAGATATTGCACTGAAATTTGATGCAAATCCATTGTTGAAAAACACAGTTGCACTGGGAGCTGTTATTGCATCTCTTGGTTTGGATTTTAACGTATTTTCAGGTGTAATTGAAAAAGTTTTCAACAAAAAAGGAAAACTTGTAGAATCAAATATAAACGCGGCAAAAGAGGGATATGAATACTATCTCCAGAATTATAAAGTTTACAGAAAACTAAAAACATCTAATAAAAAGTTATACACAATAGGCGGTGGAGATGCAGCCGCACTTGGGGCTATCAATGCAGGAATGCAAATGTATTTTGCATACCCTATGACACCAGCATCATCTTTCCTCCAGTTTGTTGCAACCCATGGCAAAAAATACCATGTGTTTTTGAAACTTACAGAGGATGAAATTAGCGCTATAAATGCAGCAATAGGTGCAAACTATGCTGGAGTAAGGGCCGCAACAGGATCATCAGGAGGCGGGTTCGCACTTATGACTGAAGGTGTTGGGCTTTCAGCAATGACCGAAGTTCCACTGGTTATATATGAAGCACAGAGGCCAGGCCCATCAACCGGGCTTCCAACAAAGACTGAACAGGGAGATCTCAACCAGGTGCTTGGTGCCGGACAGGGAGACATGCCAAGAATAGTGCTCGCACCGGGAACAGTTAAAGAAGCATTTGACCTCACAAAGGAGGCTTTCAACCTTGCTGAGAGATTCCAGCTTCCTGTATTTGTTGTTACCGATTTATATCTGGCTGAACATGACGAAACAGTAGATCTAGACCTTTCATATGAAATGGACAGGGGACTTCTAGCAGATGCCAGTGAAGCTGATTATAAAAGATATGAATATACAGAAAACGGCATTTCCAAGAGGGCATTTCCGGGGCAGCCAGGGTTAATGCATAACGAGGATTCCGATGAGCATAATGAATACGGCGCAGTTGTTAGCGATGCAATAACAGACCCGACACAGAGAAAGCTCTCCATGGAAAAGAGAATGAAAAAGCTGAATTTATATATAAAAGAAATGCCACCGACACCTACATATAAAATGGAAGATGCAGAATATGTGGTTATCCAGTGGGGATCTACAAAGGGTGCAGTTGAAGAGGCTATAGACTGCATGAGGAAAAATGGTACAAAAATAGGTGCCATAGAAATAACACACATATTCCCCATGAATCATGATATAAAGAAACTGCTTGCAGGAAAAAAGAAAATAATAGTTGTTGAAAACAATTATTCCGGGCAGCTAAATGGGCTGATAAGGAAAGAATTCCTTGTAGATACCCAGTTCCTGGGAAAATACGATGGCGAGGCTTTCTTCCCTGCCGATCTGGCATTGTCACTGGAAGAAATGATATTTGGCAAAAAAATAAAAGTGGAGGAATAAATATGATACCTGTAACTGAATACAAAGGAAAAGTAGCACCTGATTGGTGCCCTGGATGCGGGAACTTCTCGCAATTGAGAGCAATTACAATGGCACTGTCGGAGCTTGATATCAAACCCGAAAATACCGTTATTTCATCCGGCATAGGATGTTCTAGCAATATGCCCGAGTTTATAAATACCTATGGTTTCCATGGGTTGCACGGGCGTTCACTTCCAGTAGCTGAAGGTATAAAATGGGCCAATAAAAATCTAACCGTTATCGCATATGGTGGAGACGGCGATGGATTTTTCGAAGGTTCGCAGCACTTTTATCATGCTGCAAAAAGAAACGTAAATATGACATACATGGTATCAGATAACCAGGTATTTGGATTAACAACAGGGCAGGCATCGCCAACAACCCCTATAGGAAGAATTACAAAGAGTACCCCTGATGGGAATATTGAGCCCCCATTCAATCCGCTACATTATGCATTATCAGCAGGTGCAACATTTGTAGCCCGTGGACTTTCCGGCAATATTAAACAGCTGGCGGAATTAACAAAGGCAGCTATACAGCATAAGGGTTTCTCATTTATAGATGTGTTCAGCCCCTGTGTTACATATAATAAGGTGGAAGGGTACGAATTCTTCAGAAAGACAACATACGAACTGAAGGATAACAATAGAAAGGATTTCTACGAAGCGTTCAAGCATGCATCGGAATGGGGCGAAGAAGCCAATTCTATACCTATAGGCATATTATATGACGTAGATGCACCAGTTTACGAAGATGTTGATGAAACCTTAAAGGAATACAATTTGAAGGATACTGCTCCGTATAAGCTTACGGAAGAAGATCTTGAAGAATTCTATTAAAATTTTTATTTTACAGGTTATAATTTTTAAAAATGTACCAGTTTTTAATCAATATTTTTATACAATGTTAATATCATAAATAATGGGACTCGGAAAAAGAGATTTAAATAGAAAAAGAAAAAGCATTGAAATGAAAATTGATGAACTCGAGCAGAAGGCTAGAAAAAATCCTATGGACAAGTCAATTCAGACTGAGATAAATGATTTGAAGAAAAAGCTGGATAAATAAACTATTGTTTTATATAAACGCACCTTATAAAGGGTGTTAAGGTATTAATTTTATTAAATCATGGTCTTTACTGGCACGAAATTTATTGATTATATTATTACAGAATAATATAGCCATGCAATAATAATTTATTTTTGCACATTCCATTCTACACCCTGAAAAACGTTAAATTTAATAGGGTGGCATTGGTTTAAGCACTGTACCTGCCTCGTTCTTAAGGGTTGTATACTTTTTTGGGTTTATTTCCACATATCTTACTTCTTTTGGTTCCTTCTTCATTAAAACACGTTCTATGGAATCGTTAGCCTCATTGGCTTTATTACACGCTTCTTTAATTTCCTCAGCACTTAATTCCCTGTCAGTTTCATCAGCATATCTGACCCTTATTTCTTTAATATCATCGCATTTGTACATATGTGATAAAAGGAAATAGATTAATTAACTTTATCATGAAGCGATAATATGATGCCCATCACATCTTTAAACACTTCATTAATGCTCCTGGAATCTTCATGTACAACAAATATATGGTTTGCGGGCAGCCTGTCAGATGCTTCCCAGTAAATCACCCCGGAACGCTGGGCATCAATATTTTCCTTAATTTTAGATTCCGGATATCCTCTGGATTTCATTCTCCTGATTAACTGTTCCTCATTATCTTCAAGTATTATTACATATTTGCATTCCAGCATATGGGAATAGTGGGATTCAACAACTTCAGAGTTTATATTCTCCCTTCTCAATACATCAACATCCACGGTATTACCATTCAGGGCCCCACACTCAGATGCGATATCATTTAACCCTGTGCACTTGATTCCGTTGGCATTCAACATTTTGCATATTGTTGTTTTGCCGGAGCCCGGGATTCCTGTGATGCATATCATTTATGACACCCCGCTGGTTTGCGGTATATCTGAAAAGTACGGCATCAATTTTAATGGCATGGAAAGGTGACGCCTCGCTATTACGGGCACCTCATAGAATTTTTCCTCCAACTCCCTTGTTATTTCAGTAATTTCTGGATTCTTATAACGTTTTTTGCATACAGGGCATCTGTAATCCATCTGGCCCTTGGACCTGGTTTTAACATGGCACTCCGGGCATACCGGAGGCTCTTTCCTATATAGCCTGGCTTTTTTTATAACGCGAAGTTTCTCAAGTTTTATAGTTCCCTTAGCATATGAACCATAAGCGCTTACAATATCACCGGGTATCACTGACATCAATACTTTCCTGAATTCTTTTGTAGGTTCAAAAGCAGCCAGTTTTATTTCCTCATTCTTATATTTAAAATTTACAAAGCTATGCCCACCTTCTATTGTATAGGGCTCCCCGGATATTACGCCGGTAAGGGAATATGAGCCCATGCTGGAGAGATAATCCGGTTCTGGCATTATGTGGTCATCTGTGCCCTGGTTTGTTTTGTATATAATATAGCCCTGATCATCAATATTATGCCTTTCCTTTATTCTATCATATATTGTTATGAGGTCATTTTTATCGACTCCCCTGACCCCAAATATCACCGGTGTCTTCGGCTTCGGGAAAATTGCAGGGTATCTGTTTTTAATGTCAATATTGTTGAATGTTGAATAAAAACTCTCCGGAATTGAGGAAATATCAATTTTTTCTCCATATGTTATATCCCCATAATTTGGATATCTGTAGTCTAGCAGTTCATATGTATACCTTTTTCCAGGCCATGCAAGGGAAGCAGACGACCCTATTATGCCATGCCCTGTTTTTATTTTCCTGTAAATTGCCCTCCCGGAAAGATAATTTTCTATAAATTCTATACTTATGTCATCCTGAAGGGCTTTTCCGTAAAGTCCAGAATGGAATCTATCATTTGATATTACTATTCCCGGATTAGTTTTATCATCATCTTTTACATAGAAATCTTCTACAATTGATGAGATAAAATCCATCAATTCTTGTTTGTCAGGTTCTCCGGCAACTTTTTCATATGATTTAATAAATTTGCCATTTGCCTTTCCTATAATAGAGGTATTCCCTGAACCTTTTCCGAGATTAATATTAAGTGCTCCATTTCCTCTCGTTTTATACCCTATATTCGGGTTGAGCCTGACGAGTTCCGGGCTTCCTATAATATCGTATTCGCCACGGGAAATTATTTCGTAGATAAGGTAGGTAGTACACATCTTATCCTGGCTGTCTGTGTCATCAATTGCAACATACATTATTTTCCATACCTCCTTTTTCTTGACTGATAGGAATATATTGCCCTTAAAAAATCCAGTTTTTTCAGGTCTGGCCAGTTAACATCGGAAAAGTATAGCTCGGAATAAGCAGACTGCCAGAGGAGGAAGTTAGAAATCCTCTCCTCGCCACTTGTCCTTAAAATAAGGTCAGGGTCTGTTAATGTATTATCATAGAGGTAGTTCCTGAATAGTTTTTCATTGATATCCTCAATTTTTAACTTTTTTGAAACAACATCCGCCGCTATATTCTTTACAGCATCTATAATTTCCTGCCTTCCTCCATAGCCAATAGCAATATTAAACTTAAATTTTTTAAACCCTGCTGTTATTTTTTCAACATCATGGATAGTATTTACAAGGTATTCTGGAAGCCCTTTGAAATCCCCAATAATACGCACCCTTATTTGATTTTTAAATATCCTGTCATCTTTCAGGAGCCCGCGGAGTGAGTCATTGATTAAATCAAATAGAAAATTTACCTCCTCCGGATCGCGCTTAAAATTTTCACTTGAAAAACCATACACTGTAACTATCCTGATTCCCACTTCCATTGCCCAGTCGAGAACTTCTTCCAGTTTATCCTTGCCTCTTACATGGCCTTCATTAGGAGTGAGCCCTGCTTCCCTGGCATATCTCCTGTTTCCATCAGTAATAATCCCTAGATGAAGTGGGACATCGGCTTTCCTTATCTCTTCCATTAAAGCCTGTTCGTAAACGCCTGAGGCGATATCTCCTATCTTATGGGCTATACTCATCTGTTTATAATGATTATAAAGTATATATTTATATTTTTTTAGGGCCGCGTGATAATTCTATATAATTTTATTTTAATTACGATTAAAAATTTACAGCAATATCAAATTTAGTAAAAAATATCATGTGCTATATGTTTCGCCAAAATATTGTATCAATTATTTATATTAATGATACTAGTCCATACAGCAGCTCATCTTTGATATATCCCTTATGAAAGCCTGTCCACCTATTTTTATAGATTCTGCTACAGTAGGGAATACATGCATAGCATTTATGAGGTTGTCGTAGGTTAACCCATTTTGAATAAGGTATACTCCCTCAATTATAAATTCTGCGGCCATAGGTGCCACAACATGAACCCCGAGAATTTTCTTATCCTTTCCAGATATGACCTTAGCAATACCGTCATAACTATTCAGGATGTTGGCTTTTACGACATTTTTTAATTCCACGGTTCTCACATCATATTCTATATTTTTCGACTTCAGTTCTGCCTCTGTATATCCAACCGATGCAACATTTGGTTCAGTGAAAACTACCCATGGCACTTCATGCATATTGATTGTTCTACTCCCACCAAGCATGTTTTCAACTGCGATAACGCCTTCTTTTCCAGCGAGTGTTTCCAGTTTTAATGATTGCCTTATGCAGTCTCCAGCTGCATATATAATTGGATTTGTGGTTTTAAGGCTATCATCAACAACAATACCATTATCGGTTGAAATCCCAGCAGCTTTTAAGTTTAATTTGTCTATTTGTGGCACCCTTCCTGTGGCAACAAGCAAGCTATCAAAGTTGTCAAATGTTCCCGCCTCTGTAACTATGCTTTTTTTGCCATTTTTATTTATAATTTCCTGAAAATTCTGCCCAAGGTGAAAGATTATCCCGTTAGTCTTTAAAGCGTTTATCAGGTGATTATTAATATCTTCATCAAATCCTTTCAATATTCTATTGGACCTGTTAAAAATATGGACTTCAGTGCCAAAGTTTGAGAAGGCATATGCCAGTTCAAGTGCCACTTCACCCGAACCTAATACAGCTATCTTCCCTGGAAGTTCTCTCATATTCCAGATTGTGTCACTTGTGTAATAATCTGTAAGCCCTTTAATTTCCGGAATTAATGTTCTTGATCCGGTTGAAATAATGAAATTAAGTGCTTTTATATCTTTATTGTTTACGGCTACTGTATTGTTATCAATAAATTTTGCCATCCCTTCATACATATCTATATTTTCGAAATTTTTTATTACATCTGCATATTTGGTATTCCTCTCAGTGGAAACAAAATCATTCAACGATTCCATAAATTCTGAAAAGTTAATATTTGCATTTGCTGTTATTCCACGGTATGATGGCTTAGTTGCCTCCTTATAATTCTTAGAAGCTTCTATTAAAAATTTAGATGGGACACATCCAACGTTTACGCATGTCCCCCCTATTGGTCCAGTGCCGATTAAAGCTATTTTCATCTGGTTAGAGGTTAGTTCACTAGCCTTAATGGCGGCGGCAAAACCAGCTGCTCCCCAACCTATAATTGCCAGATCGTATTCACTCATTTTTAACACTTTTTAACTGTGCTTTATACTGGCCTTTGAAAACATCCAGCTTTAATAGGTTCTCCGGATCAACAGTATCCATGGCCTTAACGACTGCCATTCCGTCTTTGAGGGAAACAGAAACATCAGTAACGCCTTCCGCCTGCTTTAGCCCACCGCTTACGTGCCTCACACAATCATCGCATGTCATTCCATATACTTTTAATTCAACTGTCTTTGCCATAATATATTATTACATATTCCTATTAAACCCATTAAGTAACAAAAATTTGACTTTGGTTAAAGATTTATAGGTATTAACATTGTAATATTATGAAAAATTCAAGAGCTGAAGCATGCATGATATATGATAATGAAAAAACTATCTGTATTGATACTTCATTGCCTGTATTCGATTTGCTGGGAAAACGCTATACATTATTTATTCTGGGCGTGATAGGAAACAATAACACAAGGAAGAACTTTAACGATATTTATAATTCAATTCCAGGTTCAAATAGAACAATTATAGCCAGACGGTTGAAAGAGCTTACAGATGCTGGAATTGTAAAAAGGTGTAGAAAAGAAGTTGTAACATATGAACTAACAGAAAAAGGGCAGGATATAAGAAAGGGTGTCATATGTTTTCTGGATTCCATTGACAGAACTATGTAGTTTCAATTATGATTCTGGATTTTATATTTTCGTTGTGGCCTCCGGTTATATGCAGGTTCAGGATTTATTGCGTAGGATCTTTGCTGTCTATCAAAGACCACTATAATTTTCTAAATTCCATAGAATACATATTTTGATATTTAGAAAATCCATGCACTACCCTTTTGTATACAAGTTCAAGGCCCATTTCCCTGAAAGATTCCATCCTCCCCTCAAGTGTTGGCAAATCGCATATCTCATAATAGTTAATTAAACCACCAATTTTCAGGGATTTATAAGCTACGCCAACAAATTCACTGGCATCATGTGGCAGGTTCATTATAATCCGGTCAACATTTTCATACTGTTGTATTAACTCACCTGAATCACCA
This sequence comes from Ferroplasma acidiphilum, assembly GCF_002078355.1. Taxonomy (NCBI): domain Archaea; kingdom Methanobacteriati; phylum Thermoplasmatota; class Thermoplasmata; order Thermoplasmatales; family Ferroplasmaceae; genus Ferroplasma; species Ferroplasma acidiphilum. The sequence continues at coordinate 528,922 of NZ_CP015363.1, forward strand.
GCAACAGGCGTTATTTCTCCTCTTAGCCTGTTCAGCTTTAAATTTTCCAGTAAAAGATCAATTGCATTCTGGTTTTTATCCATAGCAACGATGCTGCTTTCCCTGTTTTTTGCAATGAGTATGGAAAATGGCCCAATCCCGGCAAACATATCTACTATATTTTCTCCATCAGATACTTCCTTTGCAATCCTGAGCCTCTCACTTGCCAGCCTCGGAGAAAAATATGCCTTTGACACATCCACCATTAGCCTTATTCCATTTTCCCTGTAAATGGTTTTATAAACAGGTTCTCCATAAATCAGTGTTAATTGCCTTGTCCTGAACTCTCCCGTTATTCCCTTATCCAGGTAAATGGTTTTAATATTTTTTCTGGTTTTAAGAAAATCGGAAAGGTATTTTGCATCCTCTATAGTTTTTCCTTTTATTATCGCAATGCTTCCTATTATATCATAAGAAAATGAAATTTTTTCAGGTTCAATCCTGTTCGAGGGAGCCCCTTCAATGTCAACGGTATAAAAATCTATATTGTTTTTATTTACAGGGATATATACATATGTTCCGTCGTTAAGTATTTTGTATTCCCTGTTGATCAGATCCAGCTCCCTTAATTTATTGATTGTTTCCTGCCCATTTTCCTTATCTACCCTGACATGCAACATTATTTCTACCTGTAGTACCTGTTATTCAATTTCCCTGCATTTTCTATTATATCCTTAGCCAGTTTGGTTGAAAATCCAAATATCCGTGAAATATCTTCTACCCTCGCATTTGCTATATCATCTATTGATTTAAATCCATTGTTATATAGCCTGCGGCCACGGACACGGCCAACCTGCGGGATTTCTATTATCCTTATTATCTCTTCTTTTACCCCTTCCTTTATTCTGATATTCAGATGCAAAAGATTGTTCTCATTCTCCTTGTCAAACATACTGCCAAGGCGGTAAAGCGAATACGATATCCAGTCTGCAGATGATGCCTTTGCCTGAATATCTCCCGGCCCTATGCCAAATGTCTCCGCTATTGTATTTATAGGAACTTCATTAATCCATTCATTCAGAATTATTGCTGTTTTCGCTGCGCCCATTGATTCTTCGCTAAAATCAGATATATTATGCCTGTCCAGAAATTCTTCCAGGTATTCATAATCACTGGCACGGTAATTGAACGTGAGCATATCAGGTGTCTTCGATATATAATACAAATACAGTTCCTCTGAAAATTCCAGGTCAAGGCATTTTTTCAGTATAAGCGAACTTACAGGGTCAATATACAGGTCGGAGGTAAGCCTTCCAAATTTTGTTGCGCTGTATATATCATTTTCTTCTGTAATAAAGTCATTATCCTTTAAAAAATACAGAGCACTTTCGAAAGCCAGTTCATAACCATCAATATCGTTCTGGGCGGCGAGAAGGGTTTTCCCATAAAAGTCCTGGATGCCCTTAAGGTCCGTGGCAATTCCAGAGGATATGAGAGCCAGCACATTAAACCTTATCAGGCTATTTGAATCCATCCTCGATATTACAGGTTCCAATTCTCCTGTTAGATATCCCTCTGCTACACGGAGCATCCCGGGTGAAGCTGCATAAATATATCCATACCCTTTTTTATCGTATTTGGGCCTTCCTGCCCTGCCTATCATCTGTTGAATTTCTATCCCTGATATTGGTTTGCTGTATCCATCAGAAAATCTTGTAATATCCCTTATTATGACTGTCCTGGCCGGGAGGTTTACACCTGCAGCAAGTGTTGGTGTCGCCGTCAATATTTTTATGTATCCCTGCTTGAATAATTTTTCAATCATGGTACGCTGGTCATTTGAAAGGCCTGCATGGTGGAACATTACACCATGGGCAACCATATTTGCCTGGGCTTCATTAAAAAGGTCAGGAGGTATTTCCAGTTTCTCGAAATCGTTCTGGAAATCAAAGAAATTAACCATACTCTGGGCATATTTTTCAGCATTTCTCCTGGAATTCCTGAATACCAGCGCCTGACCGCCCGATTCTATGCTTTCCTTAATAAGTGATACTTCATCATCCCTGCCAAGATGCTTTTTTTCACCATCAGTTATAAGATTGCCCTTGAATATTATCCCTGTTTCAAGGGGAACTGCCCTGAAATTGGAAACAACTGTTTCTGCATTCATCCACTCAGCAATTTCCTGAATATTGGAAACAGTTGCTGAGAGCCCTAGTAACAGGATTTCTGGATTGAGATACAGCAATGATGATATAACTGTTTCCAGCCGTGGCCCCCTTGAAGGGTCAGATATCATATGTATCTCGTCAATTATAACAAGCCCGAAATAGTTGAGGATATCCGGGTCCCTGTGCAACATGGAATCAGCTCTCTCCGATGTAGCTATAATAACATCGTAATTTTTAACGAATGATGGTGGAACATCGTAGTCGCCTATAGACATTGTAACCTTTACCCCAAGGTTTCTCAGTGACAGCAATTCGGAGAACTTTTCCATAGCCAGTGAACGGAGCGGAACAATATACATTGATTTCTTTCCTTTCAGATAAGTATCGTAAATAGAAATATACCCTATCAGGGTTTTTCCGGATGCAGTAGGTACGGAAACTATCACATTTTTATTTTCCCTTAATTTAGCAACGGCTTCTTCCTGGTGTTCATATAGAGTGAAATCATTGTTATCTGTAACTTTCAGGAATTCCGATGGGGTAATTTCACTTAACTTCATAATGGATTATGATAGTATGTTTTAAATAGCTATCTACATAAAAAAATTAAATCTATGTTTTCTGTAGACGGCTGTGTCATGAAACTTTCAACACAGATCATGAGAATGAGGCTATTATAATGACCAGAATAAACGCTATTATCATATAGATAATATAATATGATATTGAACTGTTCATAATTTTATAGGCTACAAGCCGGGCGAATTTTCTATACGATTTTGCTATATTTATCATTACAAGCCAGAAAATATCCACAGTTTCTACGCCATCTTCGCTGGTATATGATGTCCTGAGCACCCTTTTAAGTATGAGCCTTATATTGTTGGAATAGTTAAATGAGTTAAAATACTCATTATGTTCTATTCCTCCATTCCATCTTTTAGCAACCCTCACACGTGGCTTCCCGAACACGAGGTAAACTATCAGGGAAAATAATAGAAGGAATATAAATATGTAAAGCGGTGTTATAAGCCCGAAATCGGCTGGCCCGAAACGCGATTCAATCATTAATCCTTTGAAAACCAGTACAGATGGTATTCCGGATATGTATTCATTTCCGATCAACAGGAATGATACAGCGAAAAGAAAGACAAGGATTAATCCCGTAGCAAGTATTGTGTAATTCTCAAGATTCTTTCCGGATGTTTTTTTGTGGTTATCTGTAAAGTAAAACACTTTCAGCATGGCTGCTGTGGCAAAACCCTCTCCCATAGCTATAAGGGAGCCTGCTATTATGGATGTTATGCCCAATGGGCCATAGAGGTAAGCCCCCATGAAGAAAGATTCCAGTATCATCCAGGTACCCAGCCCACCTAATGAAGGGAACAACCCGGACAGGGAAGAAAGTGCAAAAAACTTTCCGATCTGGTTTATTGTGCTTTTCTCGCCATTAACAGCACTGAAATATTCTACCCCGGTATGGCCGACAGTTATAAACAAACCGGTTTTGGCTATTGAATGTGCCATGGCAAAGATAGCTATGGATATGAGTATAAATTCCCTTAACACACTGTTGTCTACAGCTACAAATAAACCTATTGTTGCCATCAGGGCACCGTTATTTTCTATGGTGCTGAAACCGCCTAAGGACTTCATATTTTCCGATATATAAGCATATAATGCTCCGAATAGGACAGATATGACCCCTATTATTATAAATATAATTCCTATGTCTATTGAAACTACAGAAAGCAATGCAATTTTTACTATGCCATATACACCCATTAACGTCATTGTAGCACTGAATATTGCTGAAGTATTTGCCGGGGCGCTCCCGTGTGCAATGGGCAGCCATTCACTGATCATGAATGGGGTTAAACCCATTTTTGACATTGCACCTATGGCAAATATAAGCAATACTGTGTCGTTGGTAAGTTTTGAAAAGTCTAAAGTGCCGGTATAAACATATGAAATCACAGCAGCTGTAATTATTAAAACTGTGCTGATTTCAGAGAAAAACATGAATATATAAGCTTCCATATCATTCTTTTTGTTTACAGCTACTGTAACATATGCAGGAATAGACATGATTTCCCAGCCTGTTATGAATAAAAGGTAATTTGGGGAATAAAGTATAAGCATCATTCCAGCTATTGTCAATATGAATAATGGTGCCAGCCACCTGCCATACTTCTTTGAATATGATATGGAAAAAACTGAGGCTATTATCCACACGATTGCAGCAATAAGATAAAAGTATGTTATATAGTCATAAATCCTGAACGTGAATAAAAAGAACATTGCCGATGCTATGGCAGTGAGCAAATATCCGGCTGTCCTGTACTTTATGGAAATCAGGACCGATAAAAATACAAGGATTAACGGTAAATAGTACAGTATCATCTTTTACCCCTCGCCTTTATTATCGCGTTTATTATAGAAGCAGGTGTGGGTGGGCATCCTGCAACTTCTATATCATATTTATCCATTGCCCTGCTGCCAATAATTCCTCCGGAGAGTGCACATGCCCCTATTCCTATGACTATTTTAGGGGAAGGCATAGCATCATAAGCCTCCTTTAAAACAGCTTCCATGCCATCTGTGTACACTCCCATAACAACAAGTGCATCAGCATGCCTCGGTGTATTTGACATAAAAATCTTAAATCTGTTTGTATCATACTGCGGGGAAAATAATGTTGTAAACTCAACATTGCAGGCTCCACATGTACCGGAATCTATAGGATATAAATACAGGGATTTTTCAAATATGTGTGGTGTTTCCCTATTAACTGTGAAAGTTGTCTGTTTTCCTGTGGGTTTTAGATCACATTCCCTGCAGAATATACATCTGTTCATGTCCCATTTCCCATTCTCCAGGGCATCTGTAGGGCAATCATAATCGCTCTTCCCATCAAGGAACGATGGCTGTTCAACCCTATAGCCCTCAAGCTCTTCCGTCTTTATTCTATTTTTTACCCCCTTGAGGAACCAGTTCATATAAAATTCACCTCCAGTTCAGAAATCCATATGCCAAAACTTTCCCACACAAAGAAGAAATCTGTGAATATATTGTTATTTTTCAAAGCTTCCCTGAACAGCCTTAAATTAAGGTATGAAGGCGAAACCATCTGGATATCATTTAATTTCCCATTTTCTATATTTACATAATAAAAAATATCGCCTGCAGGGGATTCTATACGGGCAGACCCCTTCCCTGAACCTGTTAATTCATTTTTTGTCCGTGTTTTAATATTCTTAACGCCATATGAATCTATAATATTTATCGCTTCAAATACCTCTTCTGATCTTACAACTAACCGGGAGAACGAGTCTGCTCCAGATTCTGTTACCGGTGTAAAATTTCTATAATCCAGCGATTTTGAATCTTTTCTTGCATCAAATTTAAATCCGGCTGCCCTGGCGGCTGGCCCTGTTGAATTCTCATTTTTAACGATTCCATTTTCCTGGATCCTATCAAGGAATATCTTGGAGGATAACAATCCATCATAAATATCACGGAACTGTTTTTCAATGGCATTTAATTTTATTGTTGAAAAATCTCCTGATACTGTTCCAAAACCATTAACAGAAAAAAAGTATCTATGGCCGAATGCCCTGGATATAATCCGTGCTACCTCTTCCCTGAGATATAGGAGCTGTTTTTCAGGAACAGCAAATCCAGCTGATTCGCACATGCCCTTTATAACGTCTATATTTGACCTTATGCGCTCCAGTTCAAGTTCCACTATTCTCATGTCATTTAATTCAGAATTTTCGATGCCCAGTGCCTCTTCTACTGCCAGAATGTATCCTATGCTATTGGATGCGGCATGGAATCCATTTATCCTCTCAACTTTAAGCAATGCACGTGAAACCGGGTCTCCGAGAATTTTTAAATCGCGCTTTTTGTATTCAGGATGTATTATCACATCCCTTATTGTTTCCCCTGGAGTAAGCAGGCTGAAATTTACTGATTCCCTGAGCCCTCCTGCCGATGGACCATAATTAAAATAGATTTCCCCTGGATTTTTATCCGCAAATTGGTCTGTGTTTTCAACTGCCGGAGCTATTGAAGAGGCATATATGTCGTAGTTTTTGCTCCTTCCTATATAACGCCCTGAACTTTCTCCAAACTTATAATATTGCATGATACACCACCAGAAATACCACTCCAATAAATATTGACAATATGGCGGCTATGAGTGGCAAGGCCGTATTAATTCCAGACTGGCTGTACTCAGATTTTCCCCTGAAAATCATTTTTGAAACATTAAAATTAATTGATACAAATGCCAGGAATAATGATAAAACTATTATGACAAACTGGGCATAGAAGTGGATTGTAAACACGGAATACAGTATGAGGAACTCACCGAAGAACGTTCCGAAGGGAGGAGTTCCGGTTACTGCAAAGGATGATAAAAGCATGGAAGCTGCACTGGATCTGTTCCTTATTAATCCTGATACGCCATCGATTGATTTTGTTCCAGACATTTCATATACATTTCCGGATGAATAGAAAGCCCCCGCTTTGCCAAAACTATGGGCAAGCAGCAGGAGAAGTGAACCTATAAGCCCGGTTATTGTAAAAGTACTGAAACCTATCAACGCTATATTCATATTTTCCATTGTAGAATAGGCAAACATCCTCTTGTAATTTTTCTGGTATCCAAGGAATATAGCTGCAAACAGTACCGATATTGTTCCAGCCCATACAAAGAGTTCCCTCATGGGAAATATTTCATAAATCCTGTATAATACATAAAGAGCAACGGGCAACAGCACACCTGAAAACATTGCACTGACAGGTGCCGGGGCTTCGCTATGGGCATCGGGAAGCCATGTATGTACCGGAAATACGCCTACTTTTGTACCGAACCCAACGAGGGCTATTGCAACTGCAAGCCTTACAGCTATTGTATCCTTTGCCCCATAGGCTAATATGGTTGTAATTGTAAGCGTTCCAAATGAATAATAAATAAGTATTACAGATATAAACGCAAATGTGACGCCTGCGGATACAATAATAATATATCTCCATGTGGCTTCAAGTGAAATATCTGATTTTTCAGTGATAAGAAGCAATGCAGAGGATATTGTTGTTGTCTCTATCCCCACCCACATAAATCCGTAATTATTTACCATGAGTGCAAATTCCATTGCAACATAAAAGAATCCCATAAGCATGTAATAAACGTTTTCTGAAATCCCTTTATTCTTTATGTTATGCACATATTTCACGGAATATATCAGGGACATAAGATATACTGAACTTACCATTAAAATGAATATATATGTGATATGGTCTATAAAGAAGAATCCAGATGGAGCCATATTAAAGTACAATGAAATCAGCAATACCATCTCTATGATTGCACCTATTATGCTTGCCTCCTTTATCTTTTTAAAGTAAGCCATAGATATAAGCGGTATTGCCAGTATAAGAATTTCATAAATCATCCTCTCAACTCCTCCACAGGCTTATGCTCTGTTTTTTCAATGCTAATTATGGAAAATATAACAACAAGTACCAGCACATCAAGAAATACGCTGCTCTCAATTATAATTGGAACCGGCAGTATGAATGTACCGAGAAGTATCAGGGAATTTTCCTCTTCAATGTATCCAAGTATCTGGGCCACCGTCCTTCTCCTTGAAGCTATTACGAAGAGCCCCTGGAAGAAAAGTAGAAGAGGAAACAGGATTATATCACTGTCAGGAAATATGTGCGACCTTATATGTATAAATGATATGGAATAGACAATGAATATTGAAATTACTATAAATGCCAGGTCAATCAGCAAATAATATGTAGTAGGCAGCTTTGATTCGTAGAGATAATTCTTGTTCTTCGGTATCTTTGACACCAGGAAATATGTAACAAGCACAGTCCTGAGCAGAATAACCAGTGCACCCAGTATGAAGAATGTATACTGTCTCAATACAATTCCAAGGAGGAATGCAATTAATGCAATAATAAATGACTGGAATGCCTGGGTTAATACCATGGACCTCAGGTATTTATTGGACTGGATATAAAATCCGGTGACAACAATCAGTGCAGCAAGGAGATAAATAAATGTGTATATTATATTCATGTGATCACCTCTGTGAGTATCAGGAACAGAATGGAAAAGGTGAATGCAACAGCAAGGTAATCAATAACCCTGAATAGCCTGAGTTTTGCCAGTGATGTATCTATTACAAGCACGATTACTATTAATAATAGCCATTTCCCAATCATGGTAAGGGCATTTAAAAAGAATAGGGGAAATGTGTTAAACATCCCCCATGGTATCAGGAATACATTTATCAGCACAGAGCCCAGCAGGTAGGTTTTCATATAGGAAGACCATTTATTTATCGCCAGTGCTTTTCCGCTGTATTCATAATCAATTCCAGAATCGATCATTCCCATTTCCTGGTTTCCTTCGCTCTGTGTTGGCATTTTTCCAAATTCATAGAGGAAAACCATAAAGAATGCAAAGATTGCAAAAATATGTACCAGAGTGAGATTTGAAAGTGGATGTGATATTAAATAATGGTTTGTTGTATAGGGATTGTTTGTCCCGCTTATCAGTGCAACTGCAAAGAATACTGTTATTAATGTGCCCTCCCCGAAGAAATTAAAGGACATGAGCCTCGATGCACCCATGGATGAGAAGTTGCTTCCGGAATCCAAAGTGCCTATAATTTTTACGAAAGCGGCAAGGGAAAATAATATGGCACCGGCGAAAAAATCACCCGATGCAGTGAATATTATTGGCTCTGTCATAAATACGGGTATAATCAGTGCAATCAGGGAATATATACCAAAGGCAATATATGGGGAATATAGAAAGAATCTGGAGGAATTTTCAGTAACTATAGTTTCCTTTTTAAGCAGCTTGAATAAATCATAATAGGGCTGAAATATGCTAGGGCCTTTTCTTGATTCAATATTGGCTTTTAATTTTTCAAATATACCAATTGCAAGTGGCGAAAATAACACAACGAATAGGTACTGCGATAGCGTCTCCATGATCAATATTAACATATGTATCACCAGTAGGCGTCATCAGCGCACTGCAATTTGGAGACGTCATTCCACACCTTAATCGTTTATCTATATTTAAATTTTATTTTGAAAAATTAATTATATGTAACGGATTACGGCATATTGAAAACTAATTATCGTGGTTATATGCATTGTGTTTTGAATATTGTACGGATGTAATAGGATTATTATACACACACTGTTTTTTTCTGTGATCAGGAATATCAAGAACAGTTAAATAATAAAATTGACTTTACTTTTATGAAGTTTGCCGTACTTATAGGATGGAACGGTTCCGTTATCCAGTCATTTTTACACGCAGGTGAGGAAACAGGCAATGAAATAAAAATAAAATATCCAAGGCTTGATCCTGTAGATAAGGAATTTATAGACTTTGTTAGAGATGCCGATGCTGTATTCATCCATCATTTTTCCGGTGAAAATATTTACAGCAATATTCTTGAAGACATAGAAAGCGTCATTAAGGGGAAGAAGAATGTAATAGCCATTGACCCGATACTGAGCAATTATTCAACGGTGAGCAAATTTGTCGAAGAAAAAGTATCAAATTACTATTTCTACGGTGGCTATGAAAATATTAAGAATATGGTATTATTCATTGAAAACACCATAACCCCCCGGCATTATGAAGAGCCGGTTGAGATGCCATTTTCCGGAATCTATGAATATGGAAATACTGAGTTTCCTAAGAAGGTAGGAATATTATTTTACCGGACAGCATGGGTAGACAGGGACACAAAAATAATACAGTACATTATAGATAATTTAAATAATAATAAAATTTCTGCAATACCGGTGTTCACAAACGGCTTTGGTGACCGGTCAAGGGGAATAATGAGTGCTGAAGAATGCATAAATACATATTTCTACAGCGATGGGAAGCCAGTTGTTGATGCAGTTATAAATCTATTATCGTTCTCCCTAATCAAGAAGGAGGATAAAAGTACACTGATGAATCTGGGTGTTCCTGTATTTCAGGGTTTAATATATTATTATAAAGAGGAAAAGGAATGGCTTGATTCTTCCGGGCTGGACGTTGTATCAACTATTATGAGCGCAATGCTTCCTGAAATGGATGGGACTATTGAGCCTGTACTTATCGGCGTTATTAAGAAAATTTATGACAGGGGCACCATATACAGGGAACTCGTCCCCGTCAAGGAACAGGCACAATACATGATTAACAGGATCCGGAAATGGGTCAACCTGCGCTATATGAAAAATTCTGAGAAAAAGATAGCTATTATACTGCATTCAGGTTCATCTTTCAAGGATCTGGAAGCCAATATCGGTACAGCAACAGGGCTTGACACACTTAATTCAGTATCCAGCATAATGTCATTACTGCGTGAGAATGGATATAATATGGATTACCTGCCGGAGAACGGCGAATCTCTTATTAAAACAATAATGGAGAAAAAGGCAATACCTGAAGGAAAGTGGACGCCTGTTGAAGAAATAATAAATAAGGGCGGATCCGTCTATGGAATGCCAGTAAAAGAGTATATGAAATTTTTCCGCGAATTGCCAGAGGATTCGCAGGATATGATAATCAAGCGCTGGGGGGAACTTAACACTGAAAGGGACTACATGCTCCTTAACGGTACCATGCATATTCCCGGGATCATATCAGGGAATATTTTTATAGGCATACAGCCAAAGAGAATTACATTTGCTGACAATGATAATAGCATCAGGTCAATACATGACTCCCTGACGCCGGTTACCCATTACTGGCTTGCATTTTATAAATGGATCCAGGAAATTTTCAGGGCAGATGCAATAATACATGTTGGAACACATGGAACACTGGAATTCACGCCGGGGAAAGGCCTCGGGCTATCACCATCAGATTTTCCGGAGATTTCTATCGGTGAGATTCCAAATCTATACCTTTATTCCACAAATGTTCCCGGAGAAGGGATAATAGCTAAAAGGAGAAGCTATGCAGTCCTTCTTGATTATATTACTCCGCCAACAGCCTACGATGATGTTCCCGATGATATAAAGGAGCTAGAAGACCTCATAGATGATTATGAGGAAACAGAAAAGGCAGAGAATACATCAAGGGAAACCATGATCCTTGAGAAAATCCAGAAGATTTCAGATAAAATTGGCTTATCCATAGATTTTAAGGATGCACATAAAGCTACGCATGAAATTGAACACCGCCTCAATCTCTTCAAGGATTCCATAATCAGCAAGGGATTATATATCTACGGAAAAGATATTGACAAAGATGATTTAAAGGATTACGTTACAACTGCCACACGTTTTGACGAGTCATTATCCAAAAAATATGGCAAGGAAGAAGCTGAAAATCAAATAATGGCCTATTTAAATGAGGGTACACCAATTCCCGAACTCGAAACCGGAATAATAGAAAAACTAAAGTTTTCGCCTGAAAACGAAAAGAACAATCTCCTGATGGCATTGAATGGCAAATTTATAGAACCCGGAGTTTCCGGGTCGCTCACCAGGGGAAGGTATGATGTATTGCCGTCAGGCAGGAATTTTTATGCCGTTGATCCGTTCAAGATACCCAGCCATTCAGCATGGCAGGTTGGTGTAATACTGGCAAACAAACTCATTGAAAATGAATACAAAAAAAATAATAAATTTCCGGAAACCATTGGATTTGTTCTCTGGTCTACCGATGCATACAGGTCAGATGGGGAATTGATATCCCAGATACTCTATACAATTGGTGTAGAACCTGTGTGGCAGGAAGGGACAAAGAAGGTAAAGGATGTTAAGCCAATACCCCTGGATGTCCTTAAAAGGCCCAGAATCGACGTTGTGGTAGAATCCAGTGGCATTGTAAGGGACAATCTTTTCAATATAATAGAATTAATAGATCTGGCAATAAAAAAGGTATCTGAACTGGATGAAGATGATGATGTAAATTTCATTGTCAAGCACCATAAGAAATACGGGCACCTTGATAGAATATTTTCTTCGAAGCCCGGTTCCTACGGTTCCGGAGTTAACAATGCAATAGAATCATCAAAATGGGAAAATGAGAATGACCTTGCGGATGTATTTACGGAATGGATGGGATATTCATATGGCAAAAACAACTTTGGAAGAGAATCAAAGGATGAGCTGCTTTCAATCTCTAAGGATATAGAAACTATAATACATAAAAGGGAAATCGATGAGATAGACATAAACGACGATTCGTGCAATTATTCCTATGCAGGCGGCTTCTATCTTATGGCGAAGAAAAGCGGCTCAAAGCCATCGCTTATGTTTGAAGACACATTTAATCCCAATAAGCCACAGGTACGGACAATGAAAGAGGAAATAGAACGTACTGCTATTGGGAAATTGTTGAATGAAAAATGGATTGAAGCACAGAAAAATTTCGGCTATAGGGGCGCTACAGAAATGCTGAAAAAGATCGAGCATCTATACGGCTGGGGCGCTACTACCGGAATGGTGAACGACAATATTTTCAATAATATAGCTAATAAATTTGTACTTGACAGGGAAATGAAGGAGTGGTTCAAAAAAGAAAATCCATGGGCCCTTTCAGAAATTACCTCAAGAATGATAGAGGCATATAAGCGGGATATATGGCATGCCAGCGATAGCATGAAGGAACAGCTTGAGGAAGAGTACATGGAAATAGAGGGTGAAAACGAATGAGGACATATCCATTTCCTTTTTCTGCCATAGTCGATAACGAAGACATAAAACTCGGGCTTATTGTAAATGCAATAGATAGCAATATTGGCGGTTTACTCATAACAGGCCCAAAGGGTATAGCCAAATCAACAATGGTGCGTGCACTGTCATCCATACTTCCGGAAGTTAAGGCGGTCAAGGGATGCAGGTTCCACTGCGACCCTGATGGCGATCTGTGTGACGAATGCCTGGAAGCCAAGAAAAAAGGAGAACTTAAAACTGAAAATATGAAGATAAGGATAATAAATCTGCCCAATAGCACCACCCTTGACCGTGTTGTCGGGTCACTTGACATATCCCATGCTATAAAAGGCGAATCTGTTCTCCGTGAAGGTTTGATAGGCGAAGCAAACAGGGGAATATTGTATATAGATGAGGTAAACCTCCTTGATGATTCTATCGTGGATTCAATACTTGATTCAGCTGCTTCCGGGATAAATATTGTTGAAAGGGAGGGGGTATCTTACACACACCCTGCCAGATTCATCCTTGTAGGCACAATGAATCCTGAAGAGGGAGAACTCAGGCCACAATTGCTTGACCGTTTTGGCATCTCTGTTGAAGGAAAAATGCCAGAATCTCCGGAAACACTTCTTGATATAGCTGATCGGGTTGAAGAATTTGACAGTGATAGGGAAAGCTTTATAGAAAAGTTCAGGGCTCCGGATCGTGAAATTCAGTTAAAGATAGTTAACGCAAGAAAACTGTTGCCTTATGTGAAGATAAAAAGGGAATACAGGGTTTTTATAGCAGATTTAGTGATCAAAAATTCCCTGAGCAACAGGGCCATGATAAGCACTGTAAAAACTGCAAAGGCAATAGCTGCATATTATGGAAGAACAGAAGTCAATGAAGATGATCTGAAGAAGGCACTGCAATTTGCCCTTAACCACAGGATGAAGGAAAAAGGGAAGAGCAGGCCAGATTATAATTTTAATGACCCGGGCAATAATGGAGATAACACAGATGATAACCAGGAACAGGATTCTGCCAGCAATCAGTCCACTCCCACGGATCAAAAGAATCATGAAGCAGGGAGAAATGGAGAGGAGAAGCAGCAGAAGCAGAAGGAAAACAGGGAAAGCACAGTCCATAATCTTGAAGTAAATCCCGGCAAAAAAATAGAAACAAAAAAATCAGGGCGTAGCGGAAGAGCAAAGCAATTCAGGCATAGAGGCAGGAAATCAGGAACCTACATGGATATAAGGCATTCACTTCTGAATACATGGAGTTCGGGCTTCAGAATGATAAATGAGAAAACCATTGTTATGAAAGATTCCTACTCAAAAGGCTCAATTCCATTTATAATAGCCATAGACTCGAGCAGGTCAATGAATTTCAGTTCAAGAATTGAAATCGCCAGAGAATTTTCAGATATGCTGCTCAAAAAATTGTATATTATGAGAAGCAGAGTTGCACTTATAAAATTTGCAGGCGAGCGATCGGAAGTATTAATGAATTTTTCAAGGAATTTTACGGCGTTGAAAAACATTATCGATAATATTTCCAGTGGCGGAAAGACCCCACTGTACGATGCCCTTGAGAATATATATAAATTATCTTCGTATGAAAAATTAAAAACGGTATCACTTCTGGTAACGGACGGAAGGGGAAATGTGTTTCCAGGAAATGCAAGGGAAAACCTGATGGAAATATCTAAGAAAATTAAGCCATTGTCAAGTATGTACATAATCGATAAAAATGACAATAAATTTCTTCCAACATATAACGGTATAATATCATCATACGCAGGGGCAAAAATAATAAATAATATAGAAAATATAAAAATAAATTAATATTCTATGTACCCGGACGCGGAATCCTCCAGAGACATTTTCTCCGATTCTTTGGATTTGTAGATAACTCCAAGGGCAATAAGAATAAAAATCAGGGTAAATACAGGATAAAGTACATAAGACACACTGCCAAGGAGGTCAGATGCGTATGGAGCAGGCCCTCCTATGAATGAATTGCCATACTGGTAGCTGGCTGAGTTCCCTGAATACCTTACATTCGTGGGAAAAATTTCTGAAATCATTGCACCTAAAGGTGAATAGCTGAGACCATGCGCAATTGCAAACAGGGAAAGGAAAACTACAAAATACCCGAAGCCAACCAGGTAGATGGAAGGGAATCAAACAATCAGTGCAAGTATATTGGCACCGGCTATAATTGCCCTTCTTCCACGTTTATCCGACAACTGCCCGCCTACAAATACAAAAATTACGTCAATGATCCCAAATAATGCAGTACCTATCAGCCCATCAAAAACCGATATCTTATTCAGTGATTCGAAGAGAACAGGAAGAAGTGATATTGCAAAGTAGAAAAAGTTGCCTGAGGAACCTGCAAGTAGTGTACCTGCAATTATCTTCTTCCAGTGTCTGGTAAACAACTCTTTCTCCGGCGATTTTAGAATCCTGTTCTTCTTTTTTTCCGCTTCGAATACCGGCGTCTCTTTGACCTTCAGTCTTATAAATACTCCGATAACAACTATAACAAAACTGGCCACAAATGGAATTCTCCACCCGATTGAATACATAAAAGAATGTGGTGTGTATGCAACAAGTGGCAGGAATATTGCTGTTCCCAGGAGTAAACCTATACCAACTGTTGACTGGACAAAGGAAGAGTAGAATCCTCTTCTCTTCTTGAATGTTTCAAGTGTAAGAAGCATAGCTCCACCCCATTCGCCGCCCAATCCAAATCCTAATACCAATCTTAGAATAACAAGCAATACTATGGCAAATACACCTATGCTCGCCTCAGAAGGAATCAATCCGGTAAGCCCGGTGGATATTCCTGATATCAACAGTGTTAACAAAAGTATCTTTTTTCTTCCAAGCCTGTCTCCGAAATGTCCGAATACATATGCACCCACTGGCCTTGTAACAAATCCAAGTGCAAATGTGAGGAGTGTTAGCAGAACTCCTTCGGCCACAGTCACATGGGGGTAAAATGTATGTGCTATGTATATGGCTCCGGATGAAAAAATAAAAATACCGTACCATTCTATTATTGTGCCAATCATCGATGCTGCGATAACATCAGTTTTCTCACTCATAAAGGTGGAATATCGTTAAGTATATAGAATTTAGCATCAAAATACCATAAAATTTATATTACTACACATATATTTCCGTCATTTCGTTGATCCCGTGATAGAGATACCGGTTGAAATATATCCAGTGGTTAGACATTAAATAAATTGGAATATAATGCTTCCTATTTATTAGTACCACTTACATTTTTATTCCCTGGATATGACCTATTTTAAATTTCCATATAATTTCTATGGTCACTTTATTTATTTCACCAATGGCAACTGTCAATCCTGATTTCAAACTATCTTTGTAACCCTGTGTTGAAGAATTGTGCAGCTGGAGTTTTAACATGAATAAATGGCAATTCCATAGACCCGCGTTAGTGTAGTTCATAAAAGCAATTATTTGTTTTAATATGCATATTTTTTGAAATTCCTTAATGTTCATGTTTTCTAATGCTAAATATTTATATTGCAGTTTATAATACCTTGCAGAAGTGAAGGAGGATTATCATGGAAAACAGTTATGTAAAGTTTGAAGCTCCCGAATCGTTAGTCAAAGATGCATTGGATTTTGTAGAAAATTCCTACAGATCTGGCAAGATTAAGAAAGGGACAAATGAAGTAGTTAAGTCTATTGAGAGAGGAGAAGCAAAGGTAGTTGTAATAGCAGAGGATGTTTCACCCCCTGAAGTTGTTTTTTACATACCGGTCCTTTGTGAGGAAAGGAAAGTCCCGTATACATATGTAAAAAATAAGAGTGACCTTGGACTGAAAGTTGGTATTGCATCTGCAGCATCAATAGCAGTGGTTGATTTCGGCAAAAATGAGGATGCATATAAGGAACTTATATCATCAATAGAAAATGCAAAAGCTGGAAAGGAAGAAAAGAAGAAACCTGCAGCCAAGTCAGAGAAACCAAAAGAGGAAGCAGTTGAAGCTGAGGCTGCAGAAGCACCTGAAGCAGAAAAAGAAGCCAAGAAGGAAGCAAAAAAGGAGCCAAAGAAAGCAAAAACTTCTGAATCAAAGGAAACAAAGAAAGCCCCTAAAAAGACTACAAAGAAGAAAGAAGATTCAGAAGAAGATAAAGAGTGATGCATTATGGCAGACGATGCAACTCCAGCTGAAGTAGTCGAATTGATGGGAAGAACCGGGATGACCGGGGAAGCCACAACAGTAAAAGTAAGGGTACTGGATGGAAAGGACCAGGGCAGGATAATTGCCCGGAACGTTCTCGGTCCCGTTAAAGTAGGAGATATACTGATGCTCAGGGAAACCGCAAGGGAAGCAAGAAGATTATCAATAAGGTGAATGAAATGGAAAATAGAAAATGTATCTTTTGCGGCCATGATATTGAACCCGCATCTGGAATTATTTATATCAGGAAAGATGGAAATATAATGAATTTCTGCTCTAAAAAATGCAGGGTTAATATGATCGACCTCAAGAGAGCTGCTAGAAATGTTAAATGGACAAACGAGTACCACCGTATCAAGGAAATGAGAAAGGCGTAATAATATGGAACGAACTTTAGTACTCATAAAGCCAGATGGTGTAAAAAGGCATCTCATTGGGAATATTATAGAAAGATTCGAAAATAAAGGCTTGAAAATAGTTTCTTTGAAACTGATGAAAGTATCTGATGATAAAGCCCGGCAACATTATAGCGTTCATAGTATGAAACCATTTTTTGAAGGTCTTGTATCTTATTTAACATCAGGTCCTATAGTAGCTTTAATACTTGAAGGTGATAATGCGATAATTTCGTGCAGAAATCTCGCCGGTGCAACTGATGGTTCTGCCGCAGCCGCAGGTACCATAAGGGGCGACTTTTCATTGAACATCGAGGAAAATATAGTTCATGCCTCCGATTCTCCAGAATCTTTTAACCACGAATATAAAATATTCTTTAATGAGAACGAGATAATGGATTATTAGGTATGGAAACCACAAAAAAAAATTTAAGGGAACCAATTGTATGTGTGCTTGGCCACGTAGACCATGGAAAAACTACTCTCCTTGATGATATCAGGGGGACTACAGTAGCTAAAAAAGAAGCCGGTGGCATAACACAGAAGATTGGTGCAACCGAAATTGATAAAAACACACTTGAAACAAACATTAAAAATTATTTTAAAAATATACAGGTAACTATTCCTGGATTATTATTTATTGATACTCCCGGGCACGTAGCTTTTGCAAATATGAGGTCTATGGGCGGGGCACTTGCAGACATAGCTATACTGGTTATCGACGTAAATGAAGGCTTAAAGCCACAGACAATAGAATCCATAGATGTTTTAAAAAAATATAAAACACCCTTTATAATTGCAGCAAATAAAATTGACATGATACCTTATTTTGTTTCATCAAAAGATACATCATTCAAGGAAACCTTAAGTAAACAGAGGAAGGAATACGTTGATTTTCTTGATGAAAAGATTTACAAAATTATCAATGACCTTTATGTCAAAGGCATATCATCGGATAGATATGACAGGATTACTGATTTCACAAAATCATTCGCTATAGTTCCAATTAGCGCAAAGCTGAATATAGGCGTACCTGATATTCTGATGGTTCTGACAGGGCTCGCACAGAGATTTCTGGAGGAGCACATACAATTTGAGAGCAAATCAACCCGCGGTTCTGTTATAGAAATTAAAAAGGAAGGATCACTTGGAACGACATTAGATACAATACTGTACCAGGGTGTGCTCCACAAGGGCGATAAAATTGCCTTAAATACAATAGCAGGGCCAGCAGTCACCAAGGTAAAGGCTATTATTGCCACCGGTAAAAAAGGCATGGTAGAAAAAGAGAGTATAAAATCTGCAGCAGGAATAAGAATACTTATAACGGACAAACTTGATGTGCTTTCCGGTACATCTATCATTGCTATTAAGGGCAGTAAAACAGACGCTGCTTTCAATGAATTGATTAATGAATCAAAACCAGATATAAAACTCTCTGAAAACGGAATCACGATAAAGGCAGAGGCAATCGGTTCACTTGAAGCTATAGCCTATGAAATGGAACAGAACAAAATCAACGTCAGGGAAGCGCAGATAGGGGATATAACTAAAAGAGACATAATCAACGTGTCTACATTAAACAACCCGCTGGACCGTGTAATAGTTGGATTCAACGTGAATACTTCCGGGGATGCAAAAGAAGCCATGGAAACAAATAACGCCAAAGTTATTTCCGGAAATGTTATTTATTCTATGATAGATGACCTTACAAAATGGCTCGAATTCAAGAAGAATGAAATAGAAGAAGAAAAGAAAAATAATAAGCCAGTACCATCAAAGCTTGTAATCATGCCCGATTATATATTCAGGGCCGCAAAACCTGTAATTGTTGGCATTAAAGTTCTATCCGGGCGTGTTAAGGTTGGTGATAAACTCATAAATGGCAAGAATAAATATGCAGGTACTATTAAGAGCCTCAGGGATGGAGATGTCAACCATCAATTTGCTGACAAAGGTTCTGAACTATCATGTGCAATTGATGGAGTCACTTTAAACAGGCAAATTTTTCCAGACGAAGACCTATATGTTGACGTGCCAGAAAATGTAGTAAAGGAAATGAAAGACCAGGATATGGATCCTGATGTCAAAACTACAATGGAAGAATTAATAAAAATTAAGAGAAAAGATGAGCAGTTCTGGGGATTTTAAATTTGTATTTTGATTAAAACTTTTTAAAGGCACATCATGAGAATATAAATGTATAAATTATAAGTACAACAGAAAATATCATCATCAATATCAGAGAGAAAAATGAATCCTGAAATGTCAATGTTCCTATGAAAGCGATTATTGAAAATAGTATCGTTTCTTTATATAATGTACTTCCAGTGATCAATCCTATTGAAACATTCTTTCTCTTGTCCTTCAGTGAAATAGACAGCATTATTATTTCAGGAAGTGAACCAAAAAATCCGAGCAGGAAAAAGGATGATAGGAATGCAGTAATTTTCAAAACTTCAGATATAATAAGAGCAGCATCTATCATATTATAGGATGCCAGAACGATAACTATAATCGCAAGGATTCCAAAATATGAAGGGTATGATTCTTCGGCCACAATAACATTTTTGCTTCCAGGCGATTTTGATTTTTTTATAACATAGAATAAGAATACCGCCAGAGTTATAAATCCTATATAATATGGAACTTTGATAAAATAAAATGATAATATGAGGAGTATTATTGCTGTTGCAGTGACAACGTAGGCGTCCAACCTGAATTTTGAAATACCTGATTTATAGTACAGTGGTATGAGGATAAAGAATGCAAGCAGGGTAATTGCATTTGAACCCTGTATGGTGCCAAAACTAACTGCCCCCTGGTTCTCAACTGCTGCCATCACGGACATTGCAATTTCATCCACGATTGCAGCAAATCCTACTATGAATAATCCCACGTATTTTTCAGAGAACGAAAAAGATTTTCCCACACTGTAAGACACATCAAGAAATATATCACCAGCCATATATATAGATGCCACAGAAATCGCTATGTCGGGAATGATCAGAAAATTAAATGTTGTGGTTATATGGTACAATCCTATTAACAAATCTATAAACCATAATACAAAGGAAAAAGAAATTAAAATTATTTTTTTCTGCAATTTATCACAGCATCATCTGGGGATTTTCAATTTTTACATTTTCCTCGATTTTGCTGCCTCTCTCAAGTTTTTTATACTCTATGGATGTTGGATGCAGAACATTCAAAAGATAATTAAATGCCCTATCTGCATTGCTATGCTCTCCACAGGTATATATATCAAGGGTTACAAGTCCATGTTCCGGCCATGTATGGAATGAAAGATGTGATTCAGCCAGCAAGGCTATGCCACTTGCCCCCATGGGCCGGAACTGGTAATACTGGGAAGATATTTCCGTCAGGTTACCTTCCTTAATTGCACTTTCTATAATTGGTGAAATACCATCAGCGCTAGATATTAACTCTGAATCTACACCGTATAAATCCGCTATGATATGTACCCCTACTGCCACTTTCATCGTCCTCCATAATTTTTTGCACCTCTACAATTCACCTTTATAATAAAGTATTATTTAAATATTTATAAAAATCGGAAAAAATGTTTTTATTTACTTATAAAAATAATACTGAATATACCGTGTTTAAATAACAAATAATACTAATATTATATAATTAATAATATATTATTTAATTCAGCTAATTTCTATGCGGATTTAAAAAACGATATGGGGAAATTTTAACCTTTATGGAAACACAAATTGTATATATTATTCATTCCAGGCTATTGTTGATTTCATTTTGTTATTTATTAAAAGTATGCATTAATTTTATATATGCCTTAAATCAAGTTCTATGCCCGGATTTTTTGACTGCAACTCCCTTATTTCATTTAATGAAAAATGGAAAAATCGTTCTGATACCACTATAGCCGTGGTAAATCCCCTTCTAGCAGCCTCAAATGCAGAGTTAATTGTGGCATACTCAAATTGTGGCCTGATATTTAAGAGATCAGTGATATTTTTTGCCATTTCGCCTATGATGCCGAGAAAATCAAAATCCATGCTTTCCAATGTGTTTTTAACAAGTTGTGAAATGGAAACCATATTATCTACTTTCTCAACATTGTTTACTGCAAGTACCACAATCCTTGATTTTTTAATATTTATTATTTCCCTCACTGCAGTCACACCTGTGCATTTCCCCTTTACTGCCCGTGTTACTGTAACTCCATGGGCTCCTCTGCCTGTATATGCCCCTGCATGCAGGTATCCTGCATTCATATAAAGTGACACATTCTGGTTCGCTTCAAAATTTTCATCGGATATAACTTCCCATACAAGGGAAGAATCTATGCTTATAAGGCTAGAATGAACAAAGTTTTCCATATAGTTTAAACCGTTGTAAAGAAAATCAAAACCCTCTTTTGTTATTCTATTTTCGTCATCAATAAATCCCTTGTTCTTTAGAATTTTCATATGGTAGACAACGCCCTGTATTGTAATATCAAGTTCTCTGGAAATTTCAGATGGGCGTGTTTTTCCATTCTTTATATTAAGTAAAATCATCAATTGTGATATTAATGCCTGTTCTATTTTCATAAATATGGATATAACTAAATATTATATGTTTTCCCATATGGACGACATTAATTTTTTCCGTATTCAATTAATTTGCTTTTAAAATATGATACCTGGTCTTCTATATCATTATGTGAATATATGGCAGAGACAACAGCAATTCCAGAAATCCCATATTTCAATACAAGGTCTATATTTTCCCTTGATATTCCACCTATAACGAATACAGGTATATTGATTGGCCCAATCCCTTTTAGCACATCGATATCACAGATAGTTGCATCATCCTTTGTTTTTGTCGGGAAAAATGATCCGAAAGCAACGTAGTCTGCTCCAAGTTTTTGATATAGCAAAGCATCCTTTATGCTGCCATAAGTTGAAACACCTATTATATGATCGGGATACTTTGATTTTACATAGTCAAATGGCACATCGTCCTTTCCTATATGTATTCCATCAGCTCCAAGCATATCCATTAAAACCGGATCATCGTCAACAATAAATGGCACACTATAATCATGGCAAATAGAGGCTAATTTTTTTCCAATAGCAAGTTTGTCCCTGAAAGTGGATGTTTTATCCCTGTACTGCAATATGTCCACACCACTTTTTATTGCCCTTTCAGTAGCATTTATAATCCAATCCCCAGAATAATCCGGAGTAACAAGATAAAGCCCTTTTAATTTCATTTTAATCCATCTTTTATTCCTTTGGTGATAGCCCCCCATAGCTGGTCGTCCTCCGGTCTAATATCCTCCTGCTTCCCATCCTTGAGGATTTTTATTCCCTTGGAATTATCAAGTATTTCCCCTATTAGGCTGGCTTCTATTCCGGAACTCTGCAAAATAGTTAGAAATTCCATGGCATATTGTTCCTTTACCGTTATCAGCAAAGTACCCTCGCTTATGGACCTTAAAGGGTCTATATTGAATAAATTGCAAAGTTTTTCTATATCACTGTCAATAATTATTTTATTGTAATCAACAGACAACCCATTTCCAGAGGCAATTCCAATTTCATAAATAGCATTTAATAAGCCACCTTCTGTTGCATCATGCATTGAAGTGATCCTTTCAGAAATTCCATATTCAATTGCAAGAGTTTCTTCACCCACGCAGGTCATTGTATAAAATTTGCCAATTATGCTTTTATAATTTTCTTCACCTATATTATTCCTGACATACTCAGGAAATGTATTTGACAGTATAAGTGCAGTTTCCAGGGCACAGCTTTTTGTCATGATTATCCTGTCACCCACACCGGCATTTTCGGTTGTAATGAATTTTTCGCCAGTACCCATCAATGTGATTCCGCCAACCATAGGGAATTCAACTCCATTGTACCGTGCTGTATGCCCTGTTACAACTTCTATATTATATTTAATGCATTCTTCATTTATTACATCCCATATTTCCTTGAATTCATTATCAGTAATGCTGGATGGAAGATTCAGGTCAATACTCATATAAGAGGCAGGTATTCCAGAGGTATATAGATCTGACAATAGTATGTGGAACGCAAACCACGCGGCCTTCTTAAAGCCAAATGATTTATCTATGTATAATGGGTCAGTGGTAACTGCCATATACTTATCCCCTATTTTCACAATTCCCACATCCACACCATTTTTTGGTGGAACTACCACTTCATCACGGAGAGTGCCAATCTTATTTATTATATTTTCCTCAAAAAATTTCCTGGATATTTTTCCTATCATTTTATCGCCCAGAAATGTGAAAGTGCCCCATAACCTTTACCCATAGGAAATGAGTTTTCTATGGCCCCGTCTATATACTTTTTAGCCAGCTCTATGGACTCTGGCAATTTTTTTCCGGATGCAAGATAGGACGCAATAGAAGCAGAAAGTGTATCGCCTGTCCCGTGAGTATTGTTAGTATTAATACGCCTGGATGGGAATTCATAATATTCGGAACCATCGTAAAGAATATCGGTTGAATAACGACTCCCGGCATGCCCGCCTTTTATCAGTACCGATGAACCTGTGTTTTCATAAATTTTTTTTGACGCAATTTTTGTGTCTTCTGAATTTCTAATCTTCATTGATGAGATTTTTTCGGCTTCCGGTATGTTTGGTGTAATTAATTCTGCAATTTTCATCAATTTAGTAATCATAGTCTCAACTGCATCTTCACGCAAAAGCCGGACATTGGTTTTCGAAATCATTACAGGGTCTATAACAATATTTTTTATTCCATATTGTTTAAATTTCTCGGTCACATCTGAGATTACAGGAGCGGAGTAAAGCATTCCTGTCTTCGCAGCATCTGTGCCAATATCCTCCATTATCGCATCAAATTGTTCGTTGATAAATTTTAAAGGGAGTTCATAAATAGATTTTACCGAAACACTGTTCTGTGCTGTTAAGGTAACTATTACTGAAGTTCCAAATACTTTCATAGCCGTAAACGTTTTCAAATCTGCCATTATGCCTGCACCACCCCCTGAATCAGTGGATGCAACGCTCATCACTCTGGCTACCATATTTTAATTATATATTAACAATATTTAAGCTATCCGCATTCTTGCGGGAAATGCATACAAAAACAACTATGATAAAAAAGGTTTTAAATATATCCTAGGGATACTATACCGAAATGGATATTTTGCAGGGAATAGGGCTCGCTTTAATAGCAATAGGATTGGTTTACGTTATTTATCAGTTTCCTATAATTTACTTTGGATATAAGGATTTTACCAAATACGATATTGATTTTTCAAAGTTAAATGAAGCACAATTTTCCGGCTTAAAAATGTATAAGCCAATGGTCAGCATTATAGTTCCTGCAAAAAATGAAGAAACCGTGATCAAGCGGACAATAGAATCCATATTAAATCAAACATACACAAATTTTGAACTCTTTGTGGTTGTTGACAATTCAAGTGACAATACGTATAAAATTGCAAAGGAGTATGAAAGCAGGGATAAGAGAGTAAATGTATTCAACAGGCCAGATGGCAAAAGCAAAGCTTCCGCACTTAATTTTTGTTTTGAAAAGACAAAGGGTGAGGTAATTGCCACATATGATGCCGATACCATGCTTCTGCCCAATACACTTGAAAATGCAGTATATGGAATGAATTATTTCAATGTAGATGTACTGCAGGGATATAATTCATACATAAACAGAGAAGAAAATATATTTACGAGGCTTGCAGTTATAGATGAAATACTTGTTAAGGCCACGCTTATAGGAAGGACACACTTCAACCTTTTCGTTCCTGTGGCTGGATCAAATCAGTACTTTAAAAGGAAGGTCATAGAAAGTATAGGTGGATGGGACGATAATTTTCTTACAGAGGACCTTGAAAGTTCAATAAGAATTTCAAATGCAAGGTATAAATCGGCATATCTTGGCAGTGCAAAGGCACTTCAGGAAACTCCTGCATCATATTCAGAGTATTTCAGGCAAAGGACACGCTGGCTACGTGGATACCATCAGGTATTTTTCCATTCAAAGAAAAGATTCAGCAAATTTACGGATTTTGATGCCCTAATGATTGTCCTCGCCCCTACATTTTCCGGAATACTCTTCTTCGGGTGGCTTTACATATCCCTTCTGAATTTTTACAACCCATTCGTACATTCAATGAGAACCTATTTCATATCATTAATTCTGATATCTTTGATAATATACGTTGTAGCCCTGGTACTTGTATTGATAAAAAAGCGGCAGAATTTTATTTATATTCCATTAATTTATATATACTTGACCCTGAACTCGCTTATAGCAATATACACCCTATTCCTGGAGATAACAGGCGCAAAGCGTGTATGGCACAAGGTAAAGAAAACAGGCAAGACAACACTTTAATAATTACTTTTTAATACCTGCCTATGGTATTAGATTCCTACAGGAAAAAGGCAGACAGGTTTTTAGATCCTATAACGAAAAAATTTTCCGGAATAAATCCAAACACCATTTCCATATTATCTCTGGTTTTTGCAGCGCTGGCCGGAATTTTTTATTATTTAAGCCATTATTTTCTTCTTCTTGCTTTCATTTTTATTATATTTTCTGCTTTGTTTGATGCACTTGATGGCAAAATAGCCCGGCTTAAAAACATTTCATCAAAAAAGGGAGATATGCTGGATCATGTATTTGACAGGTATTCAGATATGTTTATCATCCTGGGCATGACGTTTTCAATCTATGGAAATGTATATTTTGGCTTATTTGCTATTCTGGGAATACTGCTTACCAGCTATATGGGCACACAGTCCCAGGCACTTGGCCTTAAAAGAAATTATTCGGGAATAGCAGGCAGGGCAGACAGGCTGATTTTAATAATAATATTCTCACTGATCCAGTTTTTTGTATCATCCCATTTCTCCATCTATTCTATAGATATCTACGCAACAGGAATACTATTAATATGGTTTGGATTAGCAGGGAATATAACTGCAATCACAAGATTTTTTGATATGTATAAAAATTTATAAATTTGCAAGGAAATCCATATAAGTTTTATTATACTCTTCCGCAAGGCTTTTGGATGGGGATTCAGAAAATATTCTGATAATCTTTTCAGTCCCTGAAGGCCGTATTAATGTCCATCCATCTTCATCAAAAATTTTTACGCCATCGGTAAAATCCATCTTTTTCCCGGAAAAATTTTCCATTAGCAATTTTTTTATTTCTCCCCAGCTTTTTTTACGTGCTACAGATGATTTAGCCATGGTATAGTCAGGTATTTCTTCAAGCAGACTTGATACTGTTTTGTTTTCATGGGTAAGGAGATTTAGCATCAGTGCCATAGTCATTGCCCCATCCCTGCAGAACTGATGCTTTCCATATATGATACCGCCATTTTCCTCGCCGCCTATAGATGCATTATTATCTATCATTGCACGTGCCACAATCGGAGCCCCAACTCTAGTTGATATCAATTTTGCACCCTTTTCCCTGCATATGTTTTCAAGTGCATCAGAACTGCTTACAGGAGTTACGACTATATCGCCCTTTTGAATGGTATGTTTCACTATCAATGCCAGGCTTTTATCACCATCAATATAATTGCCCTTTTCGTCGATGAAAACGCACCGGTCTGCATCACCATCATGTGCAATCCCCAGATCAAATTTGCCGGTTTTCATTACAGATATAAGATCCACCAGATTCTCAGGTTTTGGTTCTGAATTCCTCGATGAGAATTTGCCATCAGGATTTGCGTTCAATGAAACCACATGGCAATTCAATTTTGCCAGTATTGTGGGGCTGGTATAGTATGATGCCCCGTTCCCTGTATCAATTACTACATTCAGGCGCCTTTCCTTTATGGCCTTTTCATCTACCATGCTGACTATGCTGTCCATATAAAGACCTATTGCAGTACTATCATAATTATACGTCCCGATTTTCTCCCAGGATGCCTGTTTGAATAATTTGCCGTTGTATATATCCTCTATTTTTATTTCGCTTTCTTCGTCAATTTCAGTACCATCCTTATCTATTGCCTTTATTCCATTATACTGTGGCGGATTATGCGATGCGGTAATCATAACGCCTGGAATACCCTTTGATTTGCAGTAGTACTGGAGTCCGGGGGTTGGCAACTCGCCCACATATATCACATCAGAACCTGTGGACATAATAGAGGAGGCAACAGCAAGCATGAACATGTCTCCGCTGATTCTTGTATCCTTTGCTATTGCAATTTTACCTCCATTGAAAAATGTTCCTATTGCCTTTCCTATCCCCATTGCTAGATCTGTTGTAAGGTCTTCATTTGGAACTCCTCTGATTCCATTCGTGCCGAATAACTCTGGCTGCTTCATTATGTATTATAACAATTCATTATAATAAGTTTTTATCTTCAATATCGTACGTATTCCCGCGCCAGGTTATCTTTTTCATCCGTTTTGCAACAATTAAATTTGTCATATAAATAAAAGGGAGTATGATAGAACCAAGTATATTGACAGGTTTTATGTGTTTTAGCCTTCTGACCATATTGTAGATATACATCACTGCAGGAATGAGGAAGAGAAAATACAGTGGATTATAAAATACTCCCATTAAAATTGCGGAAAAGAATAGGAATAAGTAGGCTCCATAAAATAATAAACCATAATAATACACTTTAGGAGATGCAGAAATTGAAAGGGCGGTCTGTCTGTTTGCCCACTCAGCGAACACCTTAAATGTATCCGGCGAGTTTATATCTGGCTGTGCAGAATCTACGTAATATATTTTTTTGCCCTTTTGCTTGCATATCTTTGTTAGAGCTGTGTCATCCGAGACATGTTCACTGAAAAATTCTAAAGAATCGCTTATGAGTTCATGCTTGAATGCCAGTGAACCACCCCAGCCGAATCTTGTAAGTTTTGACTCCATAAGCCCCATTCCTACAAAGCCCCATATTTCCTTAATCTGAGCCCAGAACCCATTTTTAGGGTAAAAGTAGGGGAATGTGGTGGAAAGCCCTGCATCTTCCTGATTTAGTGGCATTACCATATTCAAAATCCAGTTTTTTTTGACCTCTATATCTGAATCAGCAAGAAGGTACACCTCATAATTATTATATAGCTGGATAGCGGTACTTATTGCTCTTACCTTTCCACTGCATTTATCGCATTTATATGAACTTGTTATATATTCTATATCAAGTTTCTTAATTACTTTCAGGGCTTCTTCTTCCTCAGAATCAACCACGCATAAAAATTTAAAATTTTCATATTCCTGGTTTTTAACAGATATCAAATTTTTCTCAAGTGAATAGTCAATGCCTCTCACAGGCATTATGACCAGGGTTTCCGGACGGTAGTTATTGACTATATGTTCACTGTGATATTTATGAGACTCAATATAAATAAATCCAGATGATATCAGCAGCAATAATACGGTATAAAAAATTAATAAAATCAAAAGAATTATCATCTTATATTAGCGTAACATCCCTGGTATCAACCTGGCTCACGTTTTTAACCGATGATATGGCATTTTCAACAGAATCTATTTTTCCTTCTTCATCGGGAACGATAACCGAGAACAAAAGGGCACTTAAACCGAATCCTATCTCTTCTTCCTTTACTTCGTTAATAGTGCAAAGTTTTTCTATGCTCGCCGTAATTGCTACCCTTAAATCTTTTAAATTTACATCAACAGATTCGGGAAGAATTCTTAACTGAACCATTACATCTCCCATGATATCACGGTCCTATAAATCCACACTTCTGGCACTCATATTTTGTTGAATGCTCTCTGCATTGCTTGCATCTTCCAATCATCTCTTCCCCACACTGGGGGCATTCGAATATTGAATATCCTACCTCCACCAGTCCAATGCCACAGGAAGTACATGTTTCTTTTGTATTTATTTTAATCACTCTCTTGGACTTTATTAAATAAACCTATTTAACTTTTATATCTCCTTTGATTTTTTTTCTTTCCATTATTCAACGGTATGAGGGAATATCGATAAATTATCAACGGCATCTCGCAATCCATATCTGGATAAAAAAATCCATGAGCGGTTAAAAGAAGTAAAAGATAGGACAGGAAGTCCCGGATGGAAGATGGTGGGCATAAGGGAGCCAAATAAACTGATACAGGATAATGTTATTTATAAATTATAGAAAGCAGGATAAAGCATCCAGTATGGCATAAACTAATCTAATAGTTGTTTATTACCCTGCATGGAAATATTATACAGTAATAAGAAAGCAGAATTTGGTGAAAAGGAATATTTTATAGCTTCACACGAACCTCTTTATTATGGTTTAATAATAAGCCCCTCATCCGATCTATGGAGTTACATGGTTGAATCAGGAAAAGTCGAATGTAAAATTGAAAATGAAATCAGAAAATACTTAATTCCATACAGAATTGATGTTGGGGAAAATAGCATATTTTTTATTACAGCTGATCCGGAAGATTAGATTCCTAATATAGCCGGAAGGAACCCATCTACTATATTTAATATTATAGCCAGCAAGAATACACCTGCAAAGATTTTGCTGTTCCAGTAAAATACTTTGCTCCCATCAAGTGGAGGAAATGGTATCAAATTAAACAGGGCAAACCAGAGATTTAACCATGCCACCCATATTAAGATTGTTGATGCCACGCCGGTAATGCCAGAAAATGTTACTGCCAGGAAAGCAATTACTCCGATTATTATGTTCGTACCCGGTCCCGCCAGTGCTATTTTTCCCTCACTATCCCTGTCATACAGCCCTGCAAACTGGACTGCACCCGGGGCAGCAAAGATAAATCCGAACACCGATGTTATCAGTGCAAGAAGGATCCCTACAGGCCATAACTTGAAAAATGCAACTGCACCGAGCCTTCTGGCAACTTCCCTGTGGGCCATTTCATGCATAAGGAAAGCGGTTACAGTTACGGAGAACCCTATAAGTACTTCGATTTCCAGTGTTTTTATGTCCGGTACCCCACGAAGTCCACCATTGATCATAAGGGTGAAAGCTATAGTTAAAACGATTACTGCTATTATAATATCATTTCCTTCGTTATTCCTGTTGTACATCATTAATTTAACATCCCATTTTTCATTTTTCCTGCAATGTATATTGCATCCATTAGTCCGACATTGTATTTCGTTATTATCTTAATAATATCAGGTTCATTGCCCATATCACCACTATTAATGGAACCCCCATTTTCAGACAATTTCTCTATTTTATAATACCCTTCCATGCATCTCTTTATGAAAATATAGAAATTCTTTGATTTTATTACATTCCCGGTTACCTTATAAATGTGGTATATTTTTATATCCCTTATATCTGAAATACCAATTGTGTTTAGTCTGCCAATAATATTTACGGATTCGTTATTATATTCCTTGGCATCAATATAAGAATACGGTTCCTTGTTAGTAATGAATTCATAGACATCATTTGCAAGGTATGCAGGTACCATGGCACTTAGTTCGGCAGGTTGTGAAACTTTTTGATCCACGTACTCCGTATCAAATACTTTTTTAGTGACTTCCACTATCATTCTTGTTCTATAGGAAGATCTGAGTTTTGAATTTATGCTTTCACTGGTATCTACATTGATAATACCGTGATAATCATGCATTAATGCTCTCGTTGCCGCGTAGTTAAATAATTTAATCTGTGAATATATCCAGTATTTTATGTTCTCTGCATTTACAAATTCCCTGTTGTTATTAAATATGTTTGCCAGCGAACTATAATCCCTCAGGTCATAGAAAATATGCACCATTCTATTAAATGATGAAATATCCTTTTTCTCATGGAAGCGATCATAAGTGGTTTCGAGAGCCTCGTTTAAATTCCCATTCTGAATTAAAGAATTTATAAGGCGTTCAAAAAGTATGTTTTCATCCGGATAATAGCTGATAAGTGTTTTCAGGATGTCTATCTCATCCTCATATAGTTCCAGTTCATCGAATTTGTTTGCAAGCAATTCACCCAGAATTTTGTCATGGCTTTTATTGAAAAGACCAACCATAAAGGTCTTTACCGGCATGTTTTCCCATGCACGTGTTATAAGGAACTCCGGTATTTTGATATTATTGTAATGATATTGCGTGATTTCCCTTACTTTTCCAAATTCTTTCCTGTTGTAATAATAGACCATCAAATGAAACCATTC
This sequence comes from Ferroplasma acidiphilum, assembly GCF_002078355.1. Lineage (NCBI taxonomy): Archaea > Methanobacteriati > Thermoplasmatota > Thermoplasmata > Thermoplasmatales > Ferroplasmaceae > Ferroplasma > Ferroplasma acidiphilum. Next base: position 560,563 of record NZ_CP015363.1, read on the forward strand.
CCCTGTGGATTCCATTGCATTAATAATGGCACTGGACAATGGGACACCCATAAAAAGTTCCTGAAAAAGTGGGTTTTTCACTGCAATACTATTTCTTACATATGCCAGGTTGAAGTATTCCAGAGATTTTTTTAATATCCTTTTGCTGTAATAGTAACTTGAAAGTATTATGTAACCTTCATAATACTTATTTTTATAATGTTCCAGAAAATATACGGCAGTCAGCTCATTATCCTTTTTCAGGATAGAATAATGATTTACCACATCCTCAGAATTTCCCCCATATAGAAGTGAAAGGGCAGAGTATTTAAGGACAGATTTATAGTCCCTCAAACAATAGCTTTTTAGCCTGTACAAATATACGTTTTTAATATCAATCTTTTCCAGATATTCCCGGAATTCCTCACTAACATCTATATTTCTGCTTACCACAAAATTGTAAATCATGCCAAAAATATCGGTAAAGCCTAAATCTATAGCAGATTTTGTGTAGGTTTCTGCATTTGTATTTTTTGCCAGAGCAATATTAATCCGCAATGCAAGGAAATCGACATTATCTAAAACAGAGATAGCTTCCTCAACATGCTTTATGGCATCCCCAAAATTTGAATCCTGAAATTCGATATACGCCCTGAAATAATAATAAAATGCATCAGGGTCTTTGCTATACAAAGAATCCAGAATTGTTGAAGCTTCATGGTAACGTTTTGTTTTTATAAGTGCTTTAGTAATGGGATATAAAAAATATCTTGAATCGTTCATGTCGCCAATATCCTCTCCATTCTTTATGGATTCGATATTGGAAAGTATTGATGATATTATCTGATACCTGTCAATGTCAAGAAGGTTCCTTATGTAACGCCTGTCAAAAAAATTGTCCTTTCTGGTAGATGTGGCAAGTATATAGATTCCGGCCAGTGACCCGGCATTTTTTACTTTTCCGGCATATTTCATATAATCAAAATTTTTCCGCCCCTGCATATATGAGATTACCATTTCAAGAATTGTGCCCTGCTTATTTATACTATTAAACTTCCTGATATTTTCATTAGTTTTTATTTTTTCAAAGATACCATCAACTACCCTACCGGAATCAAGTAAAGATCGCTCTGTCGTTATAATCTCAATGGCATCTTCAATTCTGTTTAAATATATAAGTGAACTGCAATATTCAGGTTTAAACTCATTAATCAGGTTCTTTTCAGTTACGTATGAAAGAATCTTGCTGTACTCCTGATTTTCATACAGGTAATTGACAATAATTCTATAATTTTCATGATCTGTATTTCCCTTTTCTATCAATTGTATTGCAATTTTATATAACATTTCCTGATTGTCTACCGCTCTGAAATATTTAGCAAATAACTCCAGTACTTCAGTATCATCGCCAAAATTTGACCGGTACCTGTTTAAATCCAATTCAGCTTCACTATATAAATCAAGTACAATTTCACTCTCAATTTTATAAAGCAACAATTTTTTATTTGTTCCCAGATTTTTTTCTATTAAGTTTATATAATTGATAAGGGAATAATAATCTTTAATTGCATAAGTAATATCTATAATTCGCTCAAGAACATTTTTATCTTCGTTATAATAAATATACTTATAAATTTTTAAAGCATTTTCATAATAGCCGAGGTGATAATATGCATCAGCCAATAATGCATTATCCGGTTCATTAACATCGGAAAATTCTACAACTTTTTCGTATTCTCCAAGATATGAATAGTATTTTCTGATATCTATATTATTATAATGAATACGGTTTTTAAGGATATCATGCAGCAACTCTTTGAGTTTATCCTTCTGGTTAAATTCTACATAAATATCTGCCAGGGAAAAATAACAGGTTGAATAAGGTATTTTTGAAATACATATAGAAAGAATTTTCTCAAGGTCATTGATACTGCCGTTTGTTTGAAAAAGTGCAGTTAATCGCCGGATTTCCTGCTCACCCGGCATTGTGGCAAAATATTCTTTGAATATTCCTTCATCAAATACTCCTGCAATAGATAGGTATTCTACAGCCTTTTCCGGCTGTGATTTATTTATCAATTCATCAAAATCTTTTTTAACATTGGCCAGGCTTAAAATATCTATATTAGATGTAACAAAATGAATGAAATCGTCAATCTTTCCATCAGAATATAATTTTAAAGCTTTATATTCCAGTATCAGAGGGCTTTTATCATCTATATATGTAAGGGCACTGTAAAGGTCAGCTGATATTTCAGCATCCCTGAGTGCATTTAACAATATATCAGAAATCTGTGTGTCATATACCTCCCTGATAGCATTTTTTTCTTTAATAATGAAACCGGTAAATATATCAATGTTGTTCTTTTCTATAGATTTCTTCAACATTGTCTTTAATTTCTTTCTTACCATTAGACGCTCTACGGCGATCATCAATAGTGTAGTTTCACGATGGTATATTAGTTTATTGCAATTCTGAGCCTATTAAAATTTTAGAAGGTTTTCATTTACTATTCTATTCCATTTTTAATATGTCGCAGCACGCTATCTTCCTGCATTTAGTTGCCGTTGAATCAGCATCCCGGACTCTCTGGAATTGCTTAACTTCTTTCCCACGTTAAACATTTATTAAGATTACATTTTAGGTACAAAGAAAAATTTCATTATATATTCCCAATACTTATTTACAGGACACACAATCTTTTGAATTAGTTCAATGAAAACTTATGCACGAATTCATATATGCGCAGACAAGAAAAAATTCTAAATTATTTAATGACTTCTGTATCCTTTTTAGTACCAATAAAAATGTATACCGATCCAAAGGCTTTCTCCTCAAATGTTACCACATCCATATATTTTTTAATTATCTCACGAATTGATGAGTTTGGTGTCAGCCTTTTATATATGTAATAAATGAATCTATAATCTTTTGATTTCTCCCCCGTTAATTTTGCAATATAAGGTTGAAAATATTTTAAATAAAATCCGGTGATAAAACTGTAAAATTTATTATCTGATTTTCCCATTGCTATAACTCCCACTGTGCCATTAGAAACACGGACCATTTCCCTGATAACATCTTCTATATTATCCGCAGCATGCAGGGCAAACGTACTCATAACTGAATCAAAAGAATTGTCACGGAAGGGCAAATTGTTAAATGATGCAAGGACTCTTGTGGAGTCAACTATCGACATGTTCAACATATTTTCTGAATAATCGGTCATTACTACATATGTTTCCTTAATCTGTTTTATAATATATGTCAATTCACCCTTTCCGCTTGCAACATCAAGAATTTTTTCCGGCTGTGAAATGTGGAATATTCCATCTACAAGTCTGGTTCTCCACTTTACATCCTGAAAAAATGAGATTAATGCGTTGGCTCTGTCATATGATTTCGGAATTTTATTATAAACATCCCTTAAATCTTTGTCATCAGACATAAACCTATTTTCTTTCATTTAAAATCCACTTCTTTTTAAATATATGTCACAGCATATCATATTCATGATTCTATGTTTTTTCGAGTACCTTAATATTAAATGGTTTTCCATTGTTTATTACAATATCAGGCAGATCACTTTTATATTTTGTAAGAAATTCCATATCTTTCTTTTCATCCCTGTAGGTATCAGGCAGCAATATGTGTATGCTATTGATTATGGGATACCATCTTCCACAGGTATTGCATAGCAATATGCCGTTTTTCATATCATGATTCGCTCCGTCGTTGTTAGAATCTGTATACGTGTGCTCCCCGTGCCCTGGAATTATAACATTATCACCTTCTTCTCTAATTACTGATTTAGAAAATGAATTGCCCCTGCACATAGGGCATGCAATCAGGTCTATTAAATCATATTGCATTTAAACATCTACTATCTTTAACCGGATTCCATATATATGTTTTTTTATATGCTAATTATATAAATTATAAAAATATAAAACATATAAAATCTAAATACCCGGTAAAAAATATATAATATGCCTACGGTGGTGCCTGCAAATGCCCATATATGGCTTCATATCCAATGAACAGTGCAATTAGGGCGGTAAGCGCAAGCAATATGAACGCAACATAATAAAGGTACTTCCTGTCTTTTTCCGGCTTTGCAAATAAAACAACCGAGTAGACCGCAGATATGCCACTCATTATATAGAGCCCCATTGCAGCAAACAAATTATCGCCGCTTTCCAGCTTAAAATTAACCATTGCTGCACTTTCAATAAATAGGTACACTCCTAACATTACTCCGGGAATTGAAAGAGTCCTTAAATTATACCCTTTGTAGATCATTATGGAACCTGCAATAAGCAGCATTCCAAGTATCATAATAGGGTCTCCAAATAGCATATTGTATGAACCGGGCAATGGCCAGAACTCAGACATTTCAAACCCGGACATAAAATCAAAACCACCAAAGATAAAGGCTGGAACTACTAACTCTTTCACATCTCTACCCTTTGCGACTTGATAAAAAAACGCGGAAATCAAGCCTGCACTTACACCCAAACTTAATAGCATCACAGCTAACGGGTCAACAAATCCCATATAAAATCACAACAATTTATTTCATATCTTTATTTATATATTTCCTATTTTATGAATATATTCACATAATTAATATTATGGAATGCCAGTTCCGGGATTTATAAGAATTAAACCAGCATAGTCAGCATTGCGTGTGATATCAATATTAAAGTCGACAACATGTTAAACCCGGTAAACTCAAACAGTGCTATTCCTATACCCGCTCCAAGAAACATTGAGGAAATAAGGTATGCAAGTGTCCTTATGCCAAAAAATAAAATTATGCCTGTAACCAGTGCAATAATTGGAGCATAGACACTTTGCGAAATGGTTATGCCCGCGGTGGAATAATGCAACAGATATGGATATAAAAATGCAACAAATTTTGCACCAAATACAAATCCAATTATTATTCCTATTACAGTTTCAATATCGTTTTTCAACCTGATATATTTTTTAATGTCCATTAAAGCTTATAAATAAATTCGCTGTTTAAATATTTCGATTTTGCTGTTTTAATTTTCTATATATATACATATATATTATACTTTAATGTATAGTTTAGCTTATTTTTATATATAATAAAATGATACGGGCATATGGAAAATCAATTAAAATCAAACGCCATATCACTTCATGGATTAATTTTTCAGGGCATGGGGCAATTATCTCCATTATTTACATTTGACGGAATCATAAGTGTTGCAGCATTTGCTGAGGGGGCAAGCCCATTAGCTTTCCTTATAGGGTTAATTGCATCACTCCTCACCGGAAATACTCTTTACCAGTTTTCTAAAAGAACTGCAAGTGCAAGGGGTTATTATGGATATTCCGGATACTCATTGGGGAACCACGCAGGATTCATTACCAGTTACCTGTACCTTATATACCAGCTGGCAAATCTCATATTCATTCTATCATTTTTTATAATGATATTCAATCCAGCTATCCTATATCTTACCGGTGTAAATGTACCATATTATTATGGAATTATACTGGTAATCGCTATCAGCATACCTTCATTTTATGCAATTTACAAAGGTATTGTCCCATCGTTTAAATCACAGATAATTATAAATGTGGTGGAGATAATATTTGTTGTTTCAATTTCTATTATAATTATAGTGACATCCAGGGACAATACCCTTTCTGTGTTTACACCTATATCAGGATATAAGAACCTGTTCCTCGGGTTCATAACAGGAAGTTTTCTTGCATATACTGGATATGGTTCTATTGTACCACTTGGCGAAGAGGCACAGGCCCCGAGAAAAAATATAGGTATAGCAATAGTAGCTATGCTGTTGATCATCGGTGTGCTTGACCTTCTAATTTCCTATGCACTGGTAGTAGGATTCGGCCTTAGCAACATGTCCAGTTTTTCAGACACCGTTATCCCTGCATTTATTGTCATAAAATCACATATAGGGCTATATACTTCCATGTTCTTCCTGGCTTTCAACTTTTTTATAATTTACACGCTGTTCAATACAATAGGCACGGCTATAACACGGAACATATATTCTATGGCACGTGACGGTTACCTGCCACCTGCATTTTCAAAATTAAATAAGCATAACGCGCCGCAAAATGCACTTTTCCTCCTTCTCGGGATTTTTATCGCTGTAGGTGGAATTTCTACCTATATATTTTACAGTTCATTTAATGTAAATGGATTTTTGAACCAGTTCATATTCTATGCAACCATAAGCACACTTGCTACATTAATCATCCACATGATTGTGAATTCCGGGCTATCAAAGGTTCATAAAAATTTTACCTTTGATATTTTAATCCCATCTGTCTCAACAATTATAATACTTATTGCTCTGTATTACGCCATTTCTACCCTGGCATTTCCATTCACATACGCACTTATTATTATGGCATTGTACATAATTATTGTAGTAGTTATGGACCTATCATTAAAAGGAAAAATGAAAAATATAAACTTTAATTCAGCTGTTGATAAATAAAATTATTTTTTCTTTATTATATTTATTATAGATCCTGTATCCATTACTGTCGTTACAGCAGACATAGATTTAAGTGAAATTTCATGCATTTCCTTGCTATGGGAAGAACATGAATCTGATGCGACTACAGTGTAATAACCATGGTTTATAGCATCTCTGACACTTGATTCCACTCCAATCTCTGTAGCAATTCCTGTGAATACCAGGGTAGTTATTCCTGCACCCTTAAGCATATTCTCAACATTGGTTCCGGTAAATACGCTGGCAGTATGTTTATTCAATACATAATCATCCTTTTCAGGAGCCAGTTCCCTGTATATTTCTGCATCTTCGGACCCGGGGGCCATAAATACAGGAAGTTTTGACGGGTCATCAACACCGAATCTTTTCATATAGCTGTATATGTTGGAAGGGGCCATGTATTTGAATGGAAGCGGCGTTATCTTTGTATACAAAACCGCTACGCCATGTTCTCTGGATGTGGCTGTTAATTTCTTTACATTAGAAACGAATTCATCTTTGTTGAATATATTCTTTACCAGCCCGTTCTGAATATCCCAGTTCACAAGCATGGTATGTGCAGGGTCAAGTATCTCCTCCATATTCTCATAGATCTGTTTATTTCCTATAGTTTTCATGCATCTACATTTTTTTATTATATATTGTTTTTATGTCTTCTTCAAAATTATTGCTATTGTGTATTAAGTCCTCCTCCAGTTCAGTTTTCAACCGCCTGGCGATGGCCGGAGCCATTCCATCTGTGCTTATAGATAATGTTAGATTGCCAATTATGGTACTGGCCACCATCATTATATCTGAATTCCTATGGTTGCTGAGATCATCATGCAAAATTCCTAATTTCCTGCACTCTATTGATATCTTCCTGTTTAATCCCTGATTACTGGTGGCACATATGACAAGAAAATAGTTCTCTGTAATATCATCAATTCTTATTTCCCTTTCAATGATATTTATCTTCCCCCCTTTGCCCAGGGTTCTTATATACTCTGTCACTTCCGGTGCAATTACAGAAATTTCCGGAGATTCTTTTATAAGTTTTTTTATTTTCGCTTCTGCAATTTTTCCACCTCCTGCAAATAATACCTTTTTCCCAGTAATTTTAATATTGAATATCATGAACAGGTATGGATAAGTTGCAATTGAAATTAACTATTGTTATCCACTTATTATAAGGCATGGCGGAAGTACATACTTGCTATACACCCTGTAATCGCAGAAAGTTAATGGTTGAAGATATAACATCCCCTTCCTGAAGTCATAAATACCCGGGTGATGAAGGAAGACAATATGGGCTTTCATATAACTACATATGCTGAGTTAATGTAATCTTTGTCTTTAAAGAATTTGAATTTTATATAGTTATGTGCGCTCAGATTTATTAAATGAGAATGAACCACCTGCCATAGCATTCTTATAGGTTGCAATAAGAAAAGTATTATTATTAAACATTATTCAGTTATATGCTTAATGAAAATGAAACAAATGTTTTGAAATATGTCCGGGAACTTGCAGAAACAAAAATCAAGCCAAGAGCCCGGGAAATAGACGAAAAAATGGAAGTTCCCGAAGATATTATACAGGCCATGAGGGATATGGGACTGTTTGCATCATATATACCTGAAAAATACGGTGGATACGGCCTTAGCTTTCCATTCCTTGTCAATGTTATTGAAACAATATCTGAAGCATGCCCCAGTACTGCCCTTGTCCTTGACGGAGCCCTGACCCTATTTGCAGAACCACTGATAATGTTTGGAAGCGAGGAGCTGAATAAAAAATATTTAACAGAGATAGCAAAGGGTGCAGTTGGCGGCCTTGCAATAACAGAACCCGGGTCTGGAAGCGATGCAGCATCCATATCTACAAGGGCTGAAAAATGTGAAGGCGGGTATAAAATTACCGGAACCAAGACCTTTATTTCCAATGGCAGGATAGCAAAATTCTTTGTGATGGATGCTTCTACAGATAAATCAAAGGGATACAAAGGAATTACCACATTTGTTGTTGACGGCAATGCCCCTGGATTAGAAATTAGCAGGGATATACATAAGATGGGTATCAGGGGTTCCAGTACCGTTGAGTTGAATTTCCATGAAGTTTTTGTTCCTGAATCAAATATTGTAGGCGAATATAATAAGGGTTTTTCAGTAATAATGGACACACTGGATGCGGGAAGGATAGGAATAGCAGCCCAGGCACTGGGAATAGCCAGATCTGCATTCCACGAAGCACTTGAATATATAAACACAAGAAAACAGTTCAACAAAAAAATCATTGATTTCCAGGGCATCCAGTTTATGATAGCAGAAATGGAAAGCAGGATAAAGGCTTCTGATCTGCTTATCAGGGAAGCTGCAGAGAAATGGCAGAACCATGAGGATACCGTGGAGCTCTCATCCATTGCAAAGATGTATGCCTCTGATACCGCAGTATATGTGGCAGAAAGGTCACTGCAGCTATTCGGTGGATATGGTTATACTACAGATTTCAATGCTGAAAGGCATATGCGTGATGCAAAAATTACACAGATATATGAAGGAACCAACGAAATTCAGAAAATAATTATATCCCGGGAAATAATGAAAAATTTATAAAGTTTTTATATGTCAGAAACATTGAAGGATAATGTTAATCGGGCAGAAAATTATATTTTCCTATAAAGGCGAGGAATATGCCGGAACCTATATAAGTTCCGGAAAAAATACAATAACAGTTAAACTGGGAAGTGGCTACAATATTACAGTGGATGCCAGTTCAATTGAAATTAAAAAAGAATACTCCATGGAGAAAGGGGATAAACCTGGAGCTGAAACCAAAAATTCAGGTTGTGGGGAAAATGGAGTATGTATACTTACAACAGGGGGAACAATAGCAAGCTCGGTGGATTACACTACCGGAGCCGTAAAACCTGTAAAGGACATATCATATTTATATAATTTTGTGAATAATATTAGCCAGTTCAAACTTTACCATGAAAGCATAGACAATATACTCAGTGAGAATGTTAACGCAGAAAAATGGGTACAGTTTGCAAGGAAGGCAAGGGACGCAATGAAAAAGAGTAACTCAGTTATAGTATTCCATGGAACAGATACCATGCAGTACTCGGCTTCCGCATTATCATTTATGTTCGAGGAGCAGACCGAGCCCATTATATTTACAGGCAGCCAGAGAAGTTCTGACAGGCCAAGCAGCGATGCATTTCTTAATATAGAGGGTTCAATACACTTTGCATCCACGGATATGGGAGAAGTTGGAATTGCAATGCATACAGATACATCTGATGATTCTATTTCCCTTTACCGTGCAACAAGGGCCAGGAAAATGCACACAAGCAGCCGTGATGCGTTTAAATCAATAAGCGAACCGCCATTGGGGTTATACGCAGATGGAAAAGTCAAAGAAATTAAAAATATAAGGCATAAATCGGACAGCATAATTTTAAAAGACAGGCTTGATAAAAATATAGGGCTCATATATTTCTATCCTGGCATGGCAGAAGAGGATTTTTATAACCTATCATACAACAAAAAGGCAGTTATTATTATGGGAACCGGCCTGGGGCACACATCTACCGGAATTATAGATGTAATAAGAAAATTATCCCGGGAAACCCATTTCTTTATGACCTCACAGTGTATTTACGGAAATGTAAATATGAATGTTTATTCCACTGGCAGGGAACTGATAGATGCAGGAGTAATCCCGCTGCAGAATATGCTTGCAGAAACTGCCATGGTTAAAGCAATGTACCTTTCTGCCAATTATCCTGATAATTTTGTTGAACTGATGCAGAAGAACCTCCGGGGAGAATTTGAAGATACGGTGAAGTGATAGAAATGAAGATAGGTCTAGAAATACATTTTCAGCTGGGTGGCAATAAATTGTTCTGTTCGTGCAGTACCGAAGGCACAGAGTTAAATGAATCATTTACCAGAAAATTAACACCGGTTATGGGGGAGCTTGGAAAACTCGATACTGCTGTAGAATATGAAACCATACGAAACAGGAATTTCTTATACAGGGCAAGCTCAAATTCATGCCTTGTAGAAAAGGATGAAGAACCACCCCATCCTGTAAATCCGGATGCATTAAAAACTACTATTGCAATTTCAAAGGCTTTACACTGTAAAGTTCTGGATTACACATCATTTATGAGGAAAATAGTGGTTGATGGTTCAAACACATCAGGCTTTCAGAGAACCGGCATTGTGGGCATGGACGGCTACGTAAAAACTTCCAGGGGGAATGTTAGGATATCTACAATAACACTTGAGGAGGATGCGTGCAGAAAGCTTTCTGAAAAAGAGGGTGTTGTGGAATATTCCCTTGACAGGCTGGGAATACCGCTTATTGAAATTTCAACAGAACCGGATATAATAGACCCGGACCACGCACTGGAAACTGCAAAGGCCATAGGGCATTATGTCATGTCAATGCAGAATTTCAGGGGAGAAGTAGACTCCATAAGGCAGGATGTCAATTTTTCCATGGGCTTCGGAAGGGTAGAAATAAAGGGAGTTTCGAAACTATCCTTTATAAAAGATACCATAGAATATGAAATTAAAAGGCAGAGTTCGCTCGAAGCCATATCACGGATACTGGCTGAAAAGCCCCATGAAATTGGAAACTTCATTGATATCACAGGAATGTTCACGAATACGGATTCATCAATGATTAAAAAATCAATAGCTTCTGGAAAATCTGTAATGTGCGCCAGAGTATCTGCATGCAATGGATTGATGAAACACGGAAATTATAAACTTGGAAGGGAATTTGCAGATGTTGCTAAGAATATGGGCCTGGGGGGATTAATGCACTCGGATGAGTTTCCGGCATATGGCCTTTCAGACGAAGAGCTCCACAGTATATATTCCACTGCTGGGAAGGGCGATAATGATGCTGTAGTAGTGGTACTGGGAGAAAAATCACGTATTGAAAAGTTAAAGCCATTGCTTGATGAAAGGTTCGATAAAATACTGAAAATGCAGCTGGAGGAAACACGGTCAGCAACACCATCCGGGGAGACCCGGTATCTAAGGCCACTGGCAGGCAAGGAAAGGATGTATCCTGAGACAGACATTCCAGCTGTAAAAATAACAGAAGCAATAATGGAAAGCATAGAAAAACTGGTACCAAAATCACTCGAGGAAACCATGAATGAACTTACAAAGAAATTCAAGCTCTCACAGGTTGAAGCTGAGTCTTTAATAAATAATAATTTGCTTTCTCTATTTAAAGCACTGGCTGGCAATTTCGATAATCCACACATCTTATCCCGTATTCTGTTGCAAACCATTCCAGAATTGGAAAACAAAAAGGGCAAGAAACTTTCACAGGTGCAGATGGTTGATATATTTGGAAATCAGTATTTAGAAGCCAGGCAATTGCCGCAGTATCATAACACTGATAGCATACTGGAATTGTCCAGGAGAGAAAAATGGGATCGCAATACCTTTGAAACGGCTTTATCGCTTTACATAATAGATAATATACCTGTATCAGAACTGGAAAAACGGGAAGAACTAAAAATGTTAAATGATAATGAGATTAAAAAAATCCTGGACGAGCTGGTAAAGGATGGTAATGTCACACAGAAAAATGTAATTCCACTGTTCAGGGGGAAAACAAAACAATCTTTTAACCCATCTGATGTTATCAAAATATTTGTAACCATGCAAAATCAAAAATAAAAATTGTCATTTTTGTAGTGGTAAATGTTACTAATTAAAGAATTAAAAAGTAACTTTAACGATTTCAGAAATGCCTGAAATTACATATTTTCTTACCATTCGATATAATTAAATAGGCTGTAAAAATATAAGAGGGATGATATTAGGATATGCTTCCATTGTAATAACGATAATTATTCTGGTACTGGCTTTATACCTACTATTTAAAGTCCTTCCAACCATCGGTGGGAACAGGTATAAAAAAGGGGGAATAAAATTCAACAGGAAGGAAATAGCTAGAAACATTTCCCTGGAGGATAATCCTCCGGCCGAAGATGATTCCTATCTTCAACCATATGAAAGTGGTGAAGTTGCGGTGGAGTATGCAGAAGGGCATATTACTGTACAGTATTATGTTATAATATTCCTTTTTATCTTATTTGACATTGATATGCTTTTATTATTTCCATGGGCTTTTGATTTCTATGCCCTCGGCATAATACCATTCATTGAAACATTGATATTCATGGCTATGCCCCTGTTTGTTGTATTTTATGCATATAAAAAAGGTTACATGAGGTGGATGAAATGAAAACAGGAGATCTTGGAGTTAAAACTACCACTCTTGAAAAGGCTCTGCAATGGGGGAGGTCAAACTCATTATGGCCTTTGACTATGGGTCTTGCCTGCTGTGCTATAGAGATGATGGCAACACAGGCAGCTGACCTGGATATGGCAAGGTTCGGAAGTGAGATATTCAGGAACTCGCCAAGGCAATCAGACCTTATGATTGTAGCAGGTACAACTACAAAAAGAATGGCACCAAGGGTAAAAAGGATATATGAAGAAATGCCTTATCCAAAATATGTTATAGCAATGGGCGTGTGTGTTATACAGGGTGGCCCATATGTAGACGGTTATTCAGTTGTGCTCGGCGTAGATAAAGTTATTCCGGTAGATGTTTATGTTCCGGGCTGCCCTCCTTCTCCACAGGCACTTACCTACGGTTTGATTACCCTGCAGAAAAAGATTAGAAATGAGACTGATAGGTGAAAAAAATGTATAAAATCTTATCTGAGGAAACTGACAAATCTGGAATGAAGGTATTGAATATTGACAAATCTGACCTAGTTGAACTAATGGAAGATTATAAAGGCAAAGGTTACTATCTTTCATCGATCACTGGCATAGATATGAAAGACCACCTTGAAGTTGTTTACCATATACATAATTTTGACCAGAATGATTATATCTGTGTAAAGGTGGCAACAGATGATGAAAAAGTTCCATCTTTAGTTAAACTATGGAAAGCTGCTGACTGGGATGAAAGGGAACAATACGACCTTATGGGCGTGATTTTTGAAGGCCATGAAAATCTAAGGAGGATACTGTTGCCTGAGGAATGGGTTGGCCATCCGCTCAGGAAGGATTACGACCTCAAAAAAGTTCAGTACGTTAGCATGGATAAGAGTGGAGCAGAGCACGTAAGCTTCGATGAAAAGGAGGGATGGTAGTGTCCCACTGGATAGAATTGAATGTGGGGCCTGTCCATCCATCTACACATGGCATATACAGATTCAGGGTAAAGTTAAATGAAGAAACTGTGGAAGATGTGGATATAACTATCGGGTATCTCCACAGAAATGCAGAAAAAATATGCGAATTAAGTTATTATGCAAATAATACAATATATTTTGACAGGATGGATTACATTGACGCAATGAACATGGAACTTGCCTATCTCAGGGCTGCTGAAACTCTGATGGGCATGGAAGTCCCTGAAAGGGCCCAGTGGATCAGAATGATCATGGCTGAATTGAGCCGTATTGCGGCGAGGATGGTCGGCATAGGCGCACTTGGATTAGATCTTGGAATGCTTACGCCGTTCTTCCACACATTCCATGAAAGGGAAAAAATCCAGAATATTTTTGTAGAAGCTTCAGGGGGCAGGCAGGAAGTAAACTACATGAGCATAGGCGGAGTTTACCAGGATTTTAACGATACAATTATTGAAGAAATCAAAGAATTTATTTCAGGGTTCAAGGGTAAGCTTGAAGAAATAGTAAAAATGTACCTGGACAGTGAAGTATTCTGGCAGAGGAACCAGGGAACAGGCATACTTGAACCTGAAGTCGCACTTGATTATGGTGTTACTGGACCAATGCTAAGGGCATCCGGAATAGCATACGACGTCAGGAAAGATTCACCATATTTATTTTACGATAACGTGAATTTCGATGTTCCCGTAACAAATACCAAGGATAATTTAGGAAGATTTCTCCTTAAGGCTGAGGAATTAAGACAGTCGATTAAAATAATTGAACAATGCCTTGCTAAACTGCCAGACGGCCCATTTTTCAACCCGAAGGCCAAAAAATCAGCAATGCTTCTACTAAAAGGGCAGGGCGATGTTTTTACGCGGGTTGAATCAGAAAGTGGAGAATACGGCGTGTTCATACGTGGAGATGGTGGATTAAAACCATACAGGATTCACGCCAGAAGCCCATCTTTTAAGAATCTGGCAGTTGTCCCTGTAATGGCACGCGGCGGCCTTATTGCAGACCTGATCGCTACTATTGCTTCAACAGATGCTGTAGCCGGTGAGGTGGATAGATGAGCTTACTATTAAGGATACATCAATGGCTTTCGTTTCTGGGCTATGATGCATCATTTGGATTAGCATACCTGATCCAGACTATAGTCGTTATAGTTTTTGTTGGTATTTCCTTTGTTGCCTTAATTTACATATTCAGAAAATACATGGCAAGAATACAGAGGAGGGTAGGCCCAAACAGGGTTGGTAAATTCGGGCTGCTGCAGTTAATCGCAGATTTATTTAAACTGCTTGGCAAGGAATCTATAATGCCTGCAAAGAGGGATGACCTTGCATATAAGCTGGCTCCAGCAATAGTAATTATTGGAACAATACTGGCTTTCATCCTGCTGCCATACGGCGACCTTGCCTATTTCGGGTCTATTGCAGTTACACATTCCAGAGTTACACTTATACTCATGTTCGGGCTGCTATCTATTTTGCCTATCGGTGAGATACTTGCAGGAATAAGCACAAAAAGCAACTATGCACTTTTAGGAACTATGAGGGGCGTGGCTAAAGATATATCATTTGAAATTCCCATGATGATAAGCGTACTGGCAATAGTTATGATAACATCAAGGTCATATGTTACCGGAACAGCCATAACCGGCGGATTAAGCCTCTCCGGAATCGTTTCAAATGAAGTTATACCATATGGTATAATTGAACCTCTGGGATTGCTGATTTTCTACATATCCATGGTAGCAAGGGCATCAATGTCCCCATTCGATATGGGAGAAAGCGACAGCGAACTAATTTCAGGGTATACAACTGAATATTCTGGCATGAGATTCGGATTATTCTATGTTGGATTATTCGGAATGGTTTACCTTACATCATTCATTATATCAATTCTCTATCTCGGCGGTGCCAATGGCCCATATGAATCCTACGTCGGATTTTTCTACCTGTTAATAAAAACAGTTATACTGGTATTGATAGCATTCGTGGTATGGGTTACCCTTCCCAGAATAAGGATAGACAGGTTTGTCAATCTCGGGTGGAAATATCTGCTTCCACTTTCCATGGCCAATCTGGTCTATGCAGGGTTATTTGTGTTATATATTAGGTGATAAATATGGTTGCAACAGTTAAAGAAATAAAAATGCCGAAAAAGCCGATACCGGTAGTTGGTTCCCTTAAATCCATGTTAAGCATGGGTAAATATGTGTTCACGAAGCCAGTTACCACTCAATACCCGGAAGACAAAGGCAAAATTCCAGAAAGATTCCGTTTCCGTATATTCCTTGTACCGGAAGCATGTGTGGGATGTACATTATGTTCAAAAATATGCCCTAACCATAGCATAAAAATGGAGCACTGGGATCTTGACAGAACCGGGTTAGAAGATAACGTTGTCCAGACAGCCAGGGGAGACAGAAAAAATTTGCAGAATAAAAGGAACATATATCCTGATGTAAATTTCGGAACATGCACAGTATGCAGGCAATGTGAGGAAATATGCCCCACAGATGCCATATATCTGACACACCAGTTTGAGGATGCAAGGACAAGGAACAGCTTTACATATTCACCGGAAGAATTAACAATGCAGGAGGAGGATGTTATAAAATGATAGATACCATCATATTCTTCATCCTGGCTGCCATAGCTGTAATAATGGCATTAAGTGCCATAAGCACAAAGAACCTCATACATTCATCAATATTCCTTCTTATACTCCTGTTAATGTTTTCAATAATATTCATCTTTCTGGGTCTGAGTTTTGTCGGGAGTATAGAATTGCTGGTATATGCAGGTGCTGTAGTCATGTTAATTGTTTTCGTTTTAATGCTGACCGGAGGTAAGGACGTTGAAGAATAAGGCACAGAAAATTGCTGCAATCGTGTTTATCATTGTAATTGGAATTAATCTGCTCACCATTAACAAAAGCTTTGCCATAAAGCCACAGGATATAACAGACATAGGCACACTCTTATTTTCTACCTACATAGTGCCATTTGAATTGCTTTCTGTCCTGCTGGTTGCATCAATAATTGGAGTAATGTATATAGTCGAGGATGATGAAAAATGAATATAATTTACATACTATTTCTTTCAATGATACTGTTTACCATAGGAATCTATGGAGTTACCACCTCGAAGGTTGGAATGAAGGTTATCATATCGCTGGAGATTGTCTTAAACGCGGCCCTTCTGGATGTTGTTGGTGTAGCCACCCTATATTATTCAACATCTGTGGTGGTATTTGCACTATTCGTAATCGCAATAGGAGTCATAGAAAGCACAGTTGGCATAGCTATATTTACTTTAATCTCTAAAAAATACGGGAAAATCAATATTTCATTGTTGAGGGATATCAAATGGTAAGCATATACTACTTCATATTCCTTCTTCCATTATTCGGATTTCCACTTGAATATATTATAGGAAAATACAGGCTTAAATATTCTGGAATTTTCAGCAGCGTGATGGTTCTTGGCTCGCTCATACTGGTTATTCTCGCATATTTATACCTGCTGCACCATAATTTTATTTATTCACACTATACGTGGTTTTATAATATAGATGTGGGTATTTATATAAGCCATCTTACGGTAATAATGGCAATGATGGTGGCTTTCATGTCGCTTATGATTACATTATTTGCCATGTTCTACATGAAGGACGATCCCAGGAAAAATATATACTTTTCAGAAACGTCACTTTTTATAGCGGGAATGCTTGGCCTGGTTGTTTCATCAAACCTCGTCCTCTTTTTCCTGTTCTGGGAAATAGTTGGATTATGTTCTTACCTCCTTATTGGCTTCTGGTTTTTCAAGCCCAATGCCGCCGCAGCTGCGAAGAAAGCATTTATTGTCACACGTGTCGGCGATCTTCTATTTATTATTGGCATGGGTGTACTATTTGCAAAACTGGTAAATATAGTGCCAGCAGGAACAAGCCCCCTGAGTATACCATATCTAATTGACAATGCACAATCTATAGCATCAGCCATAGGGCCAGATGTACTTGCACTTGCAACAATATTATTCCTTGCAGGGGCAGTTGCCAAATCAGCGCAATTTCCATTGCATGTCTGGCTGCCAGATTCTATGGAAGGCCCAACCACCGTCTCAGCATTAATACATGCTGCTACAATGGTAACTGCTGGAGTTTATCTGGTTGCAAGGCTATTTCCACTATTCTACTATTCTGCATCCTTTTCATTATATGCAGTTGCTATAATAGGATCATTCACTGCATTCTACGCAGGAATACTGGCAATAGTTGTAAACGACATCAAAAGAGTTATTGCATATTCAACTATCAGCGAGCTTGGCTATATGATGGCTGCTATTGGATTGGGCGGCGTAATTGGATATTCCGGAGTAACATTCGGAATGTACCATCTTGTAGTCCACGCCGTATTCAAGGCATTGCTGTTCATGTCAGCGGGCGTTATACTGGTAATGTTGATGGAATTAAGGAATATAAAAGACATGGGAGGCCTGTTCAGGAAAATGCCGGTTACTGCTATATTGATGCTCATCGGTGTAGTGACACTTGCGGCTATTCCACCCACAGCAGGATACTTCTCAAGGGACCAGATAATCTCCGGTGCATATGAATACTTTGTAAATTCAGGGAACATAATACCATGGCTTTTACTGGTGTTCGGTGAAATTCTTACCGCAATATATGCATTCAGGCTGTACTTCCTGGTGTTCGCCGGGAAACCAAGATCAAAACTGGCGGAAAAGGCGCACGATCCAAAACTAATATATTTAGTTCCATTGATGGTTTTAGCCTTCCTTTCACTGACACTTGGAATCATCCAGAAGCCATTCTATACATTCCTGGATAGTTCGGTTAAGATTTACTCCCCGCCATTTATAATAGCTGCAATACCTGTGATATTTTCTTTTCTTGGAATAGCTATAGCATATGCAATATACCGTTACAATGTAAAAGGATATACAAATATAACTAAAAACCCGCTTTATAAAATAATTAAGAATAAATTCTATTTTGACTGGCTTTACACGGAAATTATTTCCGAGCGGATTATATTGCCAATTTCATACCTGATCGGTGTTGCAGAGAGAAAATTTAATGACAGGATAGATTCAGCAGGGAAGGATATATCTGACATAGGCACAGACTTCAGGAAAATAGAAACAGGTGATATTCCATTCTATGTGGCTTTCCTGATAATCGGCATGATAGTTATTTTCGCCATAATAGAACTCATAGGGGTGATCTAAATGATACTACTTTATTTCTTTATACTATTCTTTATACTAACCGGCTTAAGCTTCTTCGCAGGAAAGCATTCAAAATCAGTTTCACTGGTTTCACTGGGCATACTCACAGTGTTTTTCATTATATATTCAATATTCGATTTCAGGAATTATACCGGAGGAGTAATATCATATTATAATGTGCTATTAACGAGTTTCAGCACCAGCGGAATCACTATCAATATTAATTTCTCCCTTGGATTAACCGGATTCTCTGATCTCCTTGTCATCATTGCACTGTTAATTACTATGTTCTCGATCCTAATGGGAAGCAAATCACACGGAGCTTATTTCTACGGCCTTTTCATGGCAGCAGGGTTCGGACTGGCAGGACTATTCATGGTACGCAATTTCCTGTTCTTCTATATTTTCTGGGAAGTTGTCCTGATACCGGTATTCTTCATTATAGGGAAGTATGGTACAGGAAATAAGGAGAAAAGTTCGTTGAAATTCTTCATATATACGCATATTGGTTCACTGTTTCTGCTGCTCTCTATTTTTACCCTTTCTACTTACTACTTCCTGAAAACCAGCATATTTACATTTCAGATTGGTGACCTTATGAATGTGGCTTTCATAATTGGCATTCCAACATATGCTTTCTATTTTATACTATTCGGGTTTCTTCTGGCTTTCCTGATAAAATTGCCAACGTTCCCGCTGCATGTATGGCTTCCAGATGCATATTACGATGCACCCTATTCCGGAACTATAATGCTTTCTGGAGGGCTTGTGGCAATGGGTGGATATGGCCTGCTGGGCATATTATACCCTATAGCCGGGCTCTTCCCAAAATATCTCGTATATTTTATAATATTTCTGGGGCTTATAAGCATAATATACTTCGCATTTTCTGCCCTGTTCCAGCCAGACCTTAAAAGGATGGCAGCCTATGGAAGCGCTGCGGAGATGTCGTTTATAACTATTGCATTTGGAACTGCTTTGCTGTCAACTGGCTATGTGAGAACGCTTGATCTGGCTGGTGGAATGTACCAGATAATTGCACATACATTCGTTGCGGCACTTATTTTTGCCTCACTTTCACTGGTTTATAAAAGGACAGGAACATCGAGGATCTATGAGCTCGGAGGCCTGAATAGGGAACTGCCAATCCTATCATCTTTCCTGCTGGTCGGTATGCTGGCATCGCTTGGACTACCTTCTCTTGCAGGCTTTATCGGGGAATTTTCAGTTACCATATCCGCATTCCAGAGCATAGGCCTTTATACTCTGTTTATTGTACTTGGGCTTATTGTCATTGCAGCATTTCTCATATGGGCAGCACAGAGAACCATATTTGGATATTTCAACGAGAGGCTTGGGCGGCTCAGGGATGTAAATAAACAGGAGTTTCTCATACTGTTTTTCATTATGGTATGTACCATCTTCCTCGGCGTATATCCAACACTATTCTTTAAGATACTGACGGCATATGCTTCTCATCTGGGGGGATTAATATGAATTATGAATACCTTTACGCACTAATTTTACTGGGGCTTGCGGGCTTTATAACACTGGCAGCTGGCATTAAAACGGATAATAAAAAAATACTCGGCGGGTTTACATTTATAATAATGATAGTTGCATTTTTTATAATACTGTTCCAGGTTAAAAATTACAGCATATCATCGCTGAACATATCATCATTCGATTCATACTGGGCTTTAATATTCCTGGTATCTATAATGGTTATAATTATACCATCAATGAACGATATTAAGAAGAGATTTGATGTTTATTATGCTATATTGCTATTCACAGCACTATCAATGATCATAGCTGCATTCACCTACAATCTTATAATACTGTTCATTTCATTCGAAGGAGTAAGCATTGCAACATACATCTTAACGGCATACAACAAGACAAAAAGGAATCTTGAAGCATCATTAAAATATTTCATGGTTAGCACAGTTGGGACATCTTTCAATATTATGGGTATCGCATTTTTCTATCTTTCTACAAGAACTTTCAACCTCAACGCTATTACCACAATAGATTTTAACAGGTCTCTTTTGCTTGCACTGGTTTTTATAACTATAGGATTTGGATTCAAAATTGCCATATTCCCAATGCAACAGTGGGCAATAGATACATACGATGGGGCACCCAATTCCGTTTCTGCTTTTCTTTCCACAGGAGGCAAGTTAGTTGCATATATGATACTATTAAAATTCCTCTTCCTTGGTTTTATACCTGATTACAATTATGTGTTCTTCTTCTTCGCAATACTTGCAATACTTACAATGACATACGGCAATCTGGCAGCCCTGATGGAAAACAATCTTAAACGTATACTGGCATATTCAAGTATAGCGCAGGCGGGGTATATGATACTGGTATTTGCCCTGATTGGATATTCATATTATCCTGCTGTGCTTGTATCAAAGGAGATATTTGTGAAGTTTGCAATAGCATCGGCAATGTTCTACGCCTTAGCATATATATTCATGAAGGCAGGGCCATTCATAGCAATGAGCCTGTTTAAAAATGATAAGGTGATGATAGGCGATATTGCAGGGCTGGCAAAAAAATCCAGATATACTGCCCTATTCCTGGCAATAATGCTTCTGTCACTGGCTGGTGTACCGCTTACCGGTGGTTTTATTGCGAAATATTTCCTGTTCTTCACACTGATTATCGGAAATCTGTGGTGGCTCGCTGTAATAGCTATAATTAACAGCGCAATTTCCATATTCTATTATTTCAGGATAATCATATATTCATACAGGAAGGAAGGGGACAATGATTTCAATATGGCCCCTGGAATCAAGTATAGTGTAATTATAATGGGGCTGGCTACACTGGGGCTGGGTGTTTCATTTGCACTGTATACATACCTTGTTGGAATAGCTATAATATGAGGTGATAGGATGAACACAGAAGATGTAATAGAAATATTTAAGACATCACTGGTAAACGGTGATGTAAATAATGCTTATAAGATAGTGGAGAGAAACAGGAAGATATACACCAAAAGGGGGTTAAAAACCGCTGAAGAATTCATGCAGTACCTTATCGATGCCTTAAAGGGAGACAAAACTCCAGATGATTTATATAACATTTTTTCCGATGAGAAATACAATATATTTCCGTATATACACGATTATAAGGGATATGTATTCAACCTGGTTGATACTATATTGTATTCTATAAATAGGTACAATATAAAATATCCATCCTTCGATGGGAAGAGGTGCGGTGACATATGAATTATCTGAATTGCTTTAACAATATAAATACTGCAGATGAAGCCGCGGAGGCCATACATTGCATCCAGAAATGCGGGGAAACGGTACTATATAATGATAAGGAAAAACGCCTGGTGTTATGGCGGGAAGCCTATGATAAAAGCCCGGAAGAACATATGATAAAGATCAGCAAATTGCTAAAAATAGATTCAAGGGAAAGCTATGAGGCTGCAGATAAAACATATAATTTAACAATGTATTAACTGTATTCTACCTCAGTTTTATACCCCATGTTTTTGTATTTCTCCAGAATTTCATCCAGCTTTTTTTCATCAAAATATTTCTCGCTAAAGTTAAGGGATGCTACCTTCTTTTCCTTATTTATTATGACAAAGCCTATAGTTTTGTCTTCCGGCATAATTTCGTCTGTCCTTGCATAGCTTTCAATAAATTCTTCAAGGCTTTCATCGGGCAATGGCGAGGTAAGGACCTCTATCAAGTCCTCGAAGGAATCTTCAAATTTCGAAGCAAGAACGCAAATCGTCGAAGGGTGTGTTTCACTCATTTTCAGGTTATACATCACGCAGGTTACCATAATTATCGGTATGTAATTGTATTACTTTATATTTTGATTTTGTTTTCTTAATTCTGACACACGGCATAATAGCACTTGCCTACATATTTATAAAGAAAAAAGATATTTTAAAAATACAGATAAAGGAGGATTTATATGAATAAGGAAAAAATAAGAGAATTATTTTATAATCTGGATAATGTCAACCATCTTGCAGCCTGCTCTAAATCACCTATGCTTAAGACTGTTAAGTCCAGCATGGAAAATTATATGAAAGATGTAATAGAGTTGGGGAACCCGTGGAATTTATGGACTGAAAAAGTGGAGAAAGCCCGCGAACTCTTTGCACAGCTCATCCACGCAGATAAAAAAGACATCGCTGCACTGTATTCCGTATCATCGGCGTTGAATTCAATTATGGGTTCCATGGAATTCTCAAACCGCAATGAAATTGTAACTTCTGACATGGAATTCCCAACAACGAATTTTGCGTTGTATGGATATTCGAAATACGGCGCTGAAATAAAAACCATAAAGAGCAGTGGCAATACAATTGACATAGATAATTATAATGGCGCTATTAATAAAAATACATTGATGACAACGGCCATACACGTATCATCCCTTAACGGGTTCAGGCAGGATGTAGGAAAAATAGCCAGCATTGCACATGAGAATGGCTCATATATCTATGTGGACGATTATCAATCTCTTGGTGGTGTAAATATAGATGTCAAAAAATCAAAGATAGATTTTCTTGCATCCGGGAACCTCAAATGGCTTCTCGGTGTATCCGGTGTTGCATTTCTATATGTCAATCCGGAGATAGTTGAAACGTTGAAACCTGCAAACATTGGATGGTTTTCCCAGAAAAATCCATTTGAGTTTGGTGCTGAATCCTTGAATTATGCTGAAGGAGCGAGGAGATTTGAAAATGGAACATGGGCAATTCCTTCCATATATGCATCAATTGAAGGGATGAAAGCAATACTTGATTATTATGATTACATAGAAAAAGAAGACAGGAAGTTGTTTCAGCATGCAATTGATTCGCTGGAGAGGAATGGAATACCAACTATAACACCGGATGAAGCTGCAAATATAATAGCCATACCGATGAAAAATCCCGGCGATGCAGAAGCAATGTTAAAGAAAAAATACAAAATTATAACATCTGCAAGGGGTGATTCGCTCAGGATCGCACCTCACTTTTATAACACAGAGGAAGAGATAAGTGAAGCCATAGAAAAAATAAAATTCGAGTTTTTTAAATGATTGCATTTTTATATGCAATTAGTTTTTAATATAGTTATACAGACAAGTTGCATGCCAGCCCATGAAAGCGAATTGGATCTTAAAAACAACTAAAATTATGCATAAAAAATTTTAACAGCCAGAATCTGTTTTACAAGAAATTGATTATATGTTCAGACAGGGGAGTGGCTATATCAATGGCAACATCGTTTCTATTTATTTCAGCTATAGACGTGTTAAAAAGTATCTGCATGTATTCAATTGTTCGAATTTTCGGGATAAATTGTGTAATGACAAGATGTTTTTTCTCTATCTGAAAATAAGTGGTATCAATGTATATTCCACGTGACCCGGCCTTTTCCATTACCTTTCCCAGAATAGGATTATTTATTGTAATCCAGTAAAAATTCCCATCCCCGGGAATTTTCTCTATGCCAGGAAGCAATTCTAAGGGTTTCTCAGATATAACTGCCATCCTGAATTGCTTTTTATCAATATAATCTGTTACGAGCCTGCCTATTGATCCTGATGATTCCAGATTATCCATTAATTTTCTATCATCATGCGCATCCCTGTGTATTCTGAATCTAATTACACTTAAAGGGCGTATTTTAGAGAAATTAAGTAAAGTTGCCAGGGCACCGCTGGAAGGGTGAATCGATACATCAGCTACCAGTTTACTTCCAGAAGTTACCGGAATAAAGGCATCGGTAACATTTTTTGAATACCTGTGCATATAGGAAAAAACTATATTCAACATGCCGTCGGATAAGTATGGACGGTGCATCATAACAGTAGGGATTGAATTTAAACTGGAAATGAATTCAAAAATTATGGGGAATTTCAATTTTTCCGTTATTGAGAAATAATTATCTATTTGCTGGAAAGCATCCGGATTAGGAACAAGCATGTGTTCAAAGGATTTATCTACAAATGTTTTTATGTATACATCATCTCCTTCTTTCCTGAAGAACAGTGTATAATCCTTGCCAAGGAGCTTAAGGTTCTGTGCCATAAACGAGTCAATATTTAGCTTAATGTGGCATTCCATATCATTTATACCGGTGGTTTCTGAAATCAACATAATAAAGTATTATATAATTCTATAAAAATATTTCATATGAAATTATATAATACATCACATAATTATATCAATACAATTATGAAATTATTAATTTTAGTAGTTTTAGAAATCATATGTATAATTATCTTTAACTCCGTTATTTGCCCTTTCCAGTTCCAATTGTTTTAATTCCTTCCGCTTTATTTTGCCACTGATAGTTTTAGGCAATTCATCTGTGAATTCTATTACTCTCGGGCACTTGTAGGCTGGAAGAAGAGTTTTTACTGTACTATGTATAGATTTCGCTGTTTCTTCACTTTTTACATATCCATCTTTTAATATTACAAAGGCTTTGATCTTTTCGTATTTCATAGAATCTGGAATACCGATTACAGCAGACTCTAGAACAGCCTCATTTTTTATTATTGCACTTTCCACTTCAAATGGGCCTACCCTGTAATCGGACGTTTTGATCACATCATCTGTCCTGCTAATAAAGTAGAAATATCCATTATCGTCAAAATATGCCTTGTCACCTGTTAAATAATAGCCATTCACGAAAACCGATGCATCCTTTTCCCTGTCCGAATATCCAAGGAAAAGGCCATATGTTCCCGAGTAATCGCCCACAGCTATATTTCCTATGTTTAACGGGTGGGTTATCAAATTCATATCATCATCCACAAGCACTAGGTTGTAAGATTTTAAAGGTTTTCCCATTGAACCCGGTACCGGTTCTTCTCCTGCCAGGTTGGCAACCATAGCTGTTGATTCACTCTGCCCGTAAAAATCCCTTATTACAGTTCCATAGCGTTCTTTCCACTTGTTTATTACTTCGCCATTGAGTGGCTCACCCGCACTCACGGTTTCCTTTAAATGCTTCAGTTCAATATTTAAATTTTTTAATGAGATGAACTGCCTCCATGCAGTAGGCGGTGCACAGAATGTGTTAACCTTATATCTGTCTATCAATTCCAGATACCTGGAAGAATTCAACCTGCCCCTGTAATCTATGGAAAGTACAGTGGCACCTGCACACAGTGGCGCAAAAAAAGAACTCCATGCGAATTTTGCCCATCCGGGAGAACTGAGATTGTTGTGAATATACTCTGGCCTTATTCCTATTGCAGTAACGGTGCTTAACTGGCCTATGGGGTATAAAATCGAGCTATGCCTTACTGCCTTTGGCATGCCTGTAGTACCTGAGGTAAAATACTTAATGAATAAATCATCCTTTCCAAGTTCCGCGGGTTCAGCATTTATCTCCATTTTGTATATTTCATCAAAGCTTATCCAGCCCTCCCTATTTCCTATTACCAGTTTTAAAGCTTCTGTGTTAAGTACATGTTCCAATTTTTCAGCGCTTGCCTCATCTGATATTATTACATCCGGGCTATCCTGGGAAAACCTGTAATTCAGCTCATACTCGGTTAAATTCGCTGCCGTCGGGATAACAATGAAGCCGGCTTTCAGTGCCCCCATCATTACAACCCACTGTTCAGGGATAGAGCCTGCCATAATGTATACACTTGAACCCTTATTTATGCCCTCTGCCCTGAGAAAATTAATAAACTGGTTATAGCTTTCATATAGTTTTCTGTATGATATTCTTCTCTCCTCGCCTGTGCCCTCATTAATATATATTATTGCATCTTTATCATTTCCGGCAAATAATTTTTCAAAAATTTCCGATACCCAGTTAAATGGTTCGTTAATTTTCAGGGATTTTAATTCTCCCAGCATTGTATTCCTCCCTTTTGAATTGGAAAAAATAAATTTCTTATAAAAATCAATAAACTCCATAAATATGTAACATGCAAAAAAATATAAATTTTATTATTGTTGTGAATAATATCAATATTTGCTTATTCGTCTGTCACCCCGCCTGTTGACTGGTATTCTTTTAATTTGTCCGTATGGTACCCTGTATTTATGGCTATAAAATAGATTGTAAGGCTCATTATGGCCATTATTATATAGTCATAGGGGAATGGTATTGCATTGATGCCAAGGGAACCATAATATGACATTATTCCCAGTATAATACTGTAAACTACAATCCAGATTGAAGCCCTTATGTGTATGGATGCGGTTCTTCCAGACATCCTGTAAAGCAGATAGGGAGTCACTAAAATGGTAGCTGAAAAGAGCGCAAAATACTCTTCAAATGGCAATAATGAGAGGGCATAAATAATCCCTATAAATATGAAAATTACCCAGTATATAGCAGAAAATAGGGATGCTGATCTCATGTTAATATGGAAAGTCTCCCTCCCATAACGGCTAAGCAGGAATATTGGCAGCCCGCCATCGACTATTAATAAAAGAAGTGCCACCGTGCTCCATCCTGAAAAATAGACAAGCATTGAGGCTATTACGAATGCCAGAGGTGCCATAACTGTAAGGAAGGGAGTTTTAAATGGCCTTTCCATTTCCGGTGCCGTTTTTCTTAACGAGGTGTTGGTAATTCCGGCAGCCAGATAGGCAAAAACTGTAAATGACGAATTAATTCCCACAAGGGCGTACCAGCTTGGGAAAGGAAGTAAAAACATGGCCCCTATTATGAAAGTTACAACCAGCGAAATCCATGGAGTCCTGAATCTTGGATGGATCTTCCCGAAAAATGCCGGGATATAATTCATTTTTGCCATTCCATATAATGACCTGGCTGAAGATCCAACATATACTCCAAGAGTGGAAGCCGATGATACAACAGCTACTATAATAAGGAATATGGAAAATCCTATAAGAAGGGTCTCATCGGTAGAATGGAAAGCATAGAAGAACGGGTTTGCAGACCATGTTGATGACAATAAGCCGCTCCAATCGCCTACAGGAACGCCTGCTGCTTTCCAGTTTACTGCACCGATAAATACAATCTGCAGCATAATATATGTCGCCATAGCAGCCAGCATGGCACTTATCATGCCAAGTGGAACAGACCTTTTTGGATTTTTGGTCTCCCCTGCATAGTCAAGCCCCTGCCTGAAACCTTCATAGGAGAATATAACTCCGGCTGGAACCATGGCAGCGAATACTGAGGATGGGCCATATGGAAGAAAGCCATGGGACAGTGCAAAAAAGTTCCTTGCATGGAATATGAATGCAAATACAAATATTATTGTCAGAATAATAGCAGCCATTTTAAACCATGTCATTACAGCATTAGATTTCCCAAAGACGTTGACACCAGCATACTGAACTATAATAAATAATCCCAGAAGTGCCAGGGCAACTATTACGCCGAGTGGAGTTAGCAGGGCAACAGATGAGTTATAAATTCCCGGAACATAACTGCTGATAAATCCTGTAAGCGCAGCTGCTTCAACCGGTGGAGTAGCTATGGCACCGATCATATATGCCCAGCCAAGGTAGAAATTGCTCACAGGGCCATGGGAGAATTCGTTGAACCTTACCAGTGAACCGCTGTAAGGGAATAAAGTCCCCAGCTCACTGAATACAAGTGCCAGAATTATAAAGAATACTCCGGCTACAACCCATGTTAGTATTGATGCCGGGCCGGCATATGCAGGGCCAGCAAGAACTCCAAGCAGCCATCCGGATCCGACCATTCCACTGAAACTGATAAGAAATATGTCCACAGAGGATAGGGATTTCTTTAATTTTACTGAACTATTTCCGTTATTCGTTATTTTATCACACCTTTTCGGATATTAAATCATGGATATATAAATATGTTGCTTCCCTTCATGGACATTTTGTACATATTTATCAATGAAACCGGCATTTATCAACTCATTTTATAACCAGCAAGCATGGATTCTAAACCGTCATGCCCCTTTGTCAAAATTTCTCTATCTCCTTCAAGAACCAGTTCTGCAGGGCGTGATAGGAGATTGTAGTTAGATGCCATGGAAGCCACATAGGCTCCTGCATCTGCAATGACCACGATATCTCCAACAGCTGGTTCAGGGATACTTATATCCTTTGCAATATAATCGGTGTTTTCACATACCTGCCCCACTATATCAAATCTGGAAGAGGATGTGTTCTCCCCATGCCCGGATAATAATATGCCATGGCGTGCCCCATAAAGTGGAATCCTGATAAGTGTATTCATGCTTGCGTCTATTCCGATTAATTCCCTATCTGAATGTTTTATGGATGTCACTTTAGAAAGCAATATTGCCGAATCAGCAACTA
Source organism: Ferroplasma acidiphilum (assembly GCF_002078355.1). Classification (NCBI taxonomy): domain Archaea; kingdom Methanobacteriati; phylum Thermoplasmatota; class Thermoplasmata; order Thermoplasmatales; family Ferroplasmaceae; genus Ferroplasma; species Ferroplasma acidiphilum. The sequence goes on from NZ_CP015363.1 coordinate 589,834, forward strand.
TATACCTCCCCGGTTCAATTATCAAACGCGAATCTTTAAAATACCCCCGGTTATTTGAGGCCCTAAAATTATCTGATATGTAACCTGCCGTTTTACCAATATCCAGTGCATGCTCATCTGATGTATATGGAACCCCGAAACCCCCTCCTATGTCAATGAAATCAAAGTCGATCCCTGTCCTGTCTGAAATTGTTTCCGCGATTTTAAAGAATAATCCACTAGATTCATTGAAAAATTCCGGTTCAAGTACATTGGAGCCTGTCATCATATGAATACCAAAGTGTTTCACTCCTGCCTTTATTGCCGCAGAATAAGCTGATATTGCATCATCTACGGATATACCGAATTTAACGTTTTTGCCACCTGTTGTAATTCCAGGGAATTCACCCTTTCCTATTCCTGGATTAATCCTGAATGATACGGTTTCAGGAAGACTTCCCTTTAACAGACCCATCTGCCCTTCATGGTCAAAATTTATTGCTACTCCTTCCTCCTTTATCGTTCTCAGTTCCGTGCCTGAAAGGTTGTTAGGTGTCGCAATAATATCACGGCTTCCCAGTCCACACATTATTGCCAGCTTCACTTCATTATAATTTGCCGCATCTATGCCAGTGCCTTCTTTGATTATCTGTGAAACTATGTATGGATTATAATTGGATTTTACTGCAAAATGAACTTTTATGTTAATACCATTGAAAGCATCCCTGATCCTGCGTATATTTTCCCTTACCCTTGCCATATTGTAGACAATAACAGGTGTCCCGTAGGCATCAGATATATTCTTTATGCTTTTTCCAGCAAATTCTGATACATCTGGAGACAATCCAGGATATAATTTTTTTATATTAACCATTATTTATGAAATGCATACAGGTTTTTAAGGTTATTTTATCAGGCATATGCACGCCAACTGGAAAGCTGGAACTGCTTATTTCCCGGTTAACTCATAGTGGGCCCATTCAACCGGCCATCAGCATTACTATTATAGCCACGATAAATAACTATTCAGGTAAATTTTTTTCTGATAAGCCATAAATACACTTCCATAATTTCCTGTGCGATTTATACGTTTGAATATGTATTTTTTGTTTCTTAAACGTTTAGTAGAGAATTATATAGGTGTGAATAATCACTCTCTATGGCAGAAAAGATGCTTATAATAACTCGAGTTTTGCGATTTAACTATTAATTGCACCTCCATAAATATTTCTTGTTGACCTGTATGGCTCTTCAATTGACTTCAGTATAGCATCCAGGAATGATCTCCCTTTATTCTCTATTGCTTTGAACAGATCTGTTAAAATGCTTATAGCCACTTGCTTATGCCTGGGTTCAGGTGTTCCTTTCCTGATTTTTAAATGGTTCCCCATGGAATTGATTGCAGAGATTTCGAGAAGCAGCTCACCCAGAAGGCTCATCTTCGCCGTACCAAGCAAAGTGGCATGTTTCCTCTGATAGAGATGCTTTAGCCCGTCCTGCTTTAATTCCTCATGGAATACTTCTATGTCCCATCTTCTCAGGTATTTCCCTATTATTGTTTTAACTTTCCAGTCTGTCCTGTTCGTAACAAAGAACTTTAAAGAGTTTATTCTCCTTGATACTATTACTTTTACAATACCTGCATTTTTCATTCTGGTGGTTATTGCCTTCATGAAATATGTTTTTCCATTTACTGTGTATGATTTCATAGATTTCAGATCAAGTGTATTTGCATAATCCCTCAGCCTGATCCATTTCCCATCAATGCATACTGTCCTGTTTGACTTTGCTTCACTTACGTAATCTTTTCCCATACTTTCAAGGAATTTTACCAGTTTTGATGAAAAGTACCAGGAATCAAATACAACTGTACTAAACCTCAATCCTGCACCCATAGCTTTTTTTATTGTATTTATCTGCAGGTCTATCTTCGAATCATCTGTTTTAAGTTCCATGGATAATGGGAATATCCCTTCATTGCCTGATATTACAGAGGTAGTGTATTGCATACCATATACAGTTTTTCCCTGTGAATGGTCGTAGATCCACTGTGCTCCATCTATATGCTTTCCATTCCTCTGGAGTATTGTGTCATCCAGGGAGAGAACAGGACCAGAACAATTCCTGTTGATTAAGGAACATGATATATTGAATATGCCATCAGCAGGTATATTCCTTAAAAACCTGTTAAGGTTTGACTGGTTTGTATGTTCTACAAATATTCCATTTAAATGTGCTGATGACCTTGTTGAAGATGCTATTCCAGAGACTATGTACCTGCAGAATTGCCTGAACTGCCTCCTGCCAAATAATGGCCTGAATTCTAAAAGGAGTCTATTCAATACATCAGGTGAATCTACAACAGGTATATCGATCATAATATTAAATAGTGAAAATATAGATAAAATTTACCAAAACGCAAAACTCGAGTTATAATAATCATATCTGGCGAGAAAGACAAGACGAAGGCAATGATAGGCCTTAACCTGGCAAATCACCTTAATGATGAGACAAGGGTAATACTATTCGGAGAGAGCGAAAAGCTTGCTGCATCAGGGGATGCTGACGTTACTGGATTGATCAAAAAACTTCAGGAAAAGGGAGTTATACCCATTGCATGCAGTGGTTATGCAGAAAATAATTAAATAGATGGTATCCTGAAAGAAATGAAACTGGAAATTAAACCAATATCCTCAGTAATAGCAGATTACGTTAAAAATGGATATACGCCAATTACTTTTTAAATTAAATATCTATTGAAAAAATTTTTTTTCTTGATTTTTGCCCTGAAATTAGTTTTATTTTATAAAATTCAACATTATAATATGTTGCCAGCTGTTTCATGATATCATAGTTGGCCTTATTATTCTCCCTCGGGGCAGATGTATATATTTTTAATCTGTCGCCTTCAGACTCTATTCTATGTTTTCCGTTTACAACTATCACGTGAATTATCAATCAATAGAAATCATTTAATTATTTATAACATTAACTTTGCCTGAATATATTCAACATAATAGCCAAAGATTAATATAAATACCAATTTCCCCTGTATGTGTAGTGCAATATCTTTAGGTTACAGTGATTTAATTGATAGTTTCCGTGGCGGGAATCTCGATGGCGTTTATCTGGTAGTCGCAACCGTCATGTCATATACCGGCATAATCAGGGCAGTGGACAGCGATTCAATAATAATGGATATCCCGCTCAAGTTTTACGCCGGGGACAACGTAATGTATACTCCCGTAATAATTGGAAGGGACGAAGTTCTTGAAATAAAGGAAGTACCTATCAGCGGATACATAAAAATAAAAACAAAAAATGATGGAGAATTCGCAGGAGAAATTGAAACTGCCTTTTCAAACAGAATGGTGATTGACTCCAATGGGAAAAATATAATAGTGTACTACCAGGATTTTGTAAATATAGAATAAATCTTATTTGGCGGCCTTCTTAACTCCATACCTCTTATTTTTTGATGATGTGGTTGCCCTCGCCAGTTTCAGGCTTTTTCTGGCTTTTCTCCAGTCAGAGGCAAATGTATTTTTCAATCTTGAGGTTTTTAGCAATCCCGATAGAATAATCCCGGTTTCCCTGTTCCTGTTAAGGCTTGACCTTGTAAAATTTTCAGACCCTATGAAAATCTTTTTGCCCGCGATCATTTTCGCATGCATATATAATTTATTTGCAGGCATATATTTAACCTTAACTCCGTGTTTTTTAAGCTGCTTTATATCGTCTATATCTGTGGAAGATATGGAACTGGGAACGATGAGTTTTACTTTCCTCCCCTTATCCATTAAAACTTTTAGAATTTCTTTGTCATCACCCATTTCTTCCGTTTCTATCAATAACTTTCTTTCCCTTGAAATAAAATCGCCCAGGGCTTTCTCTGACCCGGGTGAAACAATCAGGTATTTTCTGGGCATCTCGCCTGCGGCTTTATTCTCGAAATCAGCAAGAAAAATTGTTTTAAGGGATTTTATAATTTTTTTATCAGAGGTAATTGTAAAATATTCCCTGTTGGATGAGAATGCTGCTTCAGTAAAATTAGGTGTTCCCACTTCAGCCTGCCTTTCGGATACCATATATTTTGCATGGTCAAAAACATTAGGCTTTTCAAATCTTTCAGGGGCAACTTTTACTTTAGCACCGGTTTTTCTCAGGTTATCTATCTCTGCGTGTGTGCCATCGCTCCCGTTAATACCATACGGTCTGCCATCAACCATTAAACGTGTATCAACCTTCCTTTTTACAGCATCAGAAATTGCTTTAAGGATTTCAGGCTCATCAAGCAGGTATGAATTAATATAAACGAACCGCCTGGCTTTTTTTATTAAATTTACAAATGGCTTTACACCATCGTCTGGTTCAACATATACCTTGTATGACATATGTCATCATTGAAAATCCTCTTTATTAATATTTGCCTTAAAACAGTGTAAAGCTATGGATAATGCAATGTTTTTTCCATGTTATGTATAGAATATTTTACATGGTTTTTATTTGTGCATATATATTATGAAAGATAGTGTGCAATATAAGCCACTTATTTGTGCCTAAGATATTTATTACAATAACCCGGTTTGCCTCTAATGTTTCTTTTTCCTGCAATAAGTCTATAATAACATAAGTATATGTATGATAATGGAAACAGCTAGAATTATTGACGAGTATGATAAATACCGTAATAGCACATTGAATTTGCAGGCATCTGAAAATGTCCTGAGCCCTGATGCCAGAAAGGCTTTGTCCTCCGACATGGCTTCCAGATATTCACTCAGTATTGGAGACTACAACGCCTATGGTGGAACGGTATACTTCGACCGCATACTTGACCTACTTAAAGATAATACCTGCAGGCTGTTCGGCAGCAAATACTGTGATCCAAGGCCCTTGAGCGGGCACGTGGCAGCAGAAATGTCGTTATTGTCTGTACTTGGAACGAATAAAAATGTTATGGCAATTTCAGAAGAAGATGGTGGATACCCGGGATACTCCGGTGGGCATCTTGACCGTGTTCTTGGCTATAAATTCTATGAAGCTCCATATTCCAACTTTGACCTGGAGTATGACCTTGTGGAAGAAAAAATAAAGGCAAACAATATAGGAACTATAATACTTGGCCAATCCATGTTTATAAAGCCATACGACATGAAAAGAATCAGTGAAATATGTGAAAAACATGGAACAAAAATCCTGTATGATGCATCACACGTTATGGGACTGCTTGCTGGAAAAGCATTCCAGCCAGATGCATTGAAATATTCAAATATAGTTTACGGATCTACACATAAAACATTTTTCGGGCCACAGGGAGGAATAATACTTACAGATGAAGAAGACATCTATAATCAAATCGAAGACAATGCAATATTCAATACAATGGACAATATTAACCTGTCCAGAATCGCATCGTTATCTATAGCAGTGGAAGAAATGCTTAAGTTTGGAAAAGTATACGCCGGAAGTGTTGTAAAAAATACTGCAAATCTCTCCCATAGCCTCATTGAAAATGGATTCGGGCTTTTGCCAGGTTCGGAGAACAGTGAAACACACCAGATTTTAATTGACCCTGAATATTTAAAAGGCAAGGGTTTCGGCTATCACTCGTTTTCAACGCAACTTGAGAAAAACAGGATTATAATTGACCGGTTCGGAAGGATAGGAACCCAGGAAATTACAAGGTGGGGAATATCAGATATGGAATCGCTTTCGGATATAATTACAGGTATATGCAATAAATTAAATAGGGCTGTAGAGATTAATGATATGATAGGCGCAAAAGCGCTTAAATTCTGGTGATATAATGAATGTTGGAGAAATCATGAAAAAGGATCCTATTACTATTGACAGCAATGCAAAAATTTCAGAAGCAATATCTAAAATGAGGGAGAACGATATACAGCAGCTTCCGGTTCTTTCAGAGGAAAAATACATAGGCATGCTTACCTATAAAAATATTTTAAGAAGGGGAAGTGTAAGGACAAACTCAAAAGCTTATAATTTCTCTATAATTGCACCCAGAATCAACGAAAACTCAAATGTAATGGAAGCAGTTAAATTATTAGTGGAAAGTGGGCTAAATTCAATACCTGTATTCCAGAAAGAGAAACTCGTGGGCATAGTTACCAGACTGGACATAATCAGGAATCTCTCAGATATTTATCCAGATGCAGCAAGAACCAAAAATTATGAAATAATGACAGCAGATGTTGTAACTGTAGATGCAAACGATGAAATCGAAGCTTCCTCACAGAAGATCAGGACACTGGACGAATTCGAAATCCCTGTTACCAACAATGGAAAACTTGCAGGCATTTTAAGACTGAAGGATATAATTAACAACATATTAATGGATAAGCAAAAAATAAGCTACGGGCAGTATACTTCTGGCAAATCAAAGGTAGAGATAGTTGCCTCCTCACTTATGGACAATCCTATCAACAGCACAGAGGATAACACTATTGTAGACACGGCCACCCTGATGGTGAAAAATCATCTTCACATAATTCCTATAACCGGAAAAGATTCAAAATTAACCGGTGTAGTAGGTATCACAGATATACTGAACTCGCTGGAAACCGGCACCGAAGAAGGATTTTACATTGAGATTTCCGGACTGGAGGAACAGGACAGGGACCTTTATGATATCACCTACTTTATGGCAGATAAATTTATAACCAATATATCAAGGATTATCGGGAACAATGGAAAGTTGCTTTTCAATATAAGGAAATATAAAACAGAGGGAAAGGGGAAATATTCTATCAGGACAAAACTTATTACCCCTAAATTTAGCATGGAAGACGATGGTTCAGGATATAACTATGGCAAGTGCATAAGAGATGTTCTAAACAATTATGAAACCAGGTTAAAAAATAAATAACCATATAGCCATATTTGGCCGCACCGGAAATATTAATTTTTCCCGGTGTTATGTAATTTACATTAAAATTTATTAAACTAAATATTTATGAAATAAAAATATATCAGAAAATCTCCATTAATTTTTCAATCTTTCAACCAGGTCATGGTTTATGTTAAGGTATTCCATCCCCTTCTTTATGCCCCTGCTTATTTCCTGTATATTTATTTTTGCTAGTTTTCCCTCTATCTCTTCCATGTGGTTTAATCCGATAAATGGAACTACCATTTCTATAACCCTTGAAGAGTAACCGGAACCGGCAAATATTGCCTGGATTTTCTCCATGATATTTTCCAGGTTATTGTAAATATATTCCTTTGCACCGGGATTTGCAGCTGCCAGCATATAATACCTCAACGAGTCCTGTGCCTTTATTTTCCTCTCAGATATAGCCTTCTCCACGGCATCGAAATTATTGTCTCCGGTAAGCATAGCCATTGCCTGTATTGTTTTAACCTTATCTTCATCCTGTTTAAACTTTGAAAGCATATCAAGCATTTTTTCTGCATCGTTGTGTACTATAGCATATGATGTGAGAACCGCAAGGCGCATATCAGGGTCAACCTGATCCAGAGACCCGGCAAATTTTGAGAGCTCTTCCGCATATCCCCTGTTTATTGTAGCAAATCTGTTTGCAACTATGCCTCTTGCAAGGGAAACGTTAATATTTTCTGATTTTTGCTTATCGCCAAGAATTTTGAGTTTATCAGCAAGATATTCCATATTTGCCCCAAGTATTTCTGAATTTTCAGGGTCAACAAGGTATAATGAGAACAGCTCATTGGATACCTCCCTGATTATTAAGGAATCATTCAATTCCATAAACTTACTTATCCTGGAAAGGTATTCTTTCAAAGTCAATTTGCCCGCCATCAGGAATGCATGCGAATCATTTAACAGCCCGAATATGTCTTTATTATCCAGTATGGCTATATTTTTGATTATATTTTCATACAGTGAATCAGAATAAAGGACACGGTAGAACCCAGTTTCACTGTCATTGAGTTTTATGAATCCCTGCAAATCAATTTCCATAGACTCCGAATCGAAAAGTATGCTCTTTACCTCTCCTGCATATTTGGCCGTTAGCGGTATCTTCCACTGGACATTTTGCTTTTTGCCATTTAACAGGAACCTGTATTGTGTAAGCTTTATCTTTCCACCCTCTTCCTTTGCCTCAATGATAGGATATCCCACATTCTGTATGAAAGATTCCATTACCTTCCTGACAGGGCGGTCAGAAACCTTGGCTATAAATTCCCACAGGTCTGACCCTGATGCATTTTTATACTTAAAATTTTCAAGATAAAGATGAAGCCCCTTTTTAAACACATCGTCGGTAACAAAGGCATTTATCATTCTTAATATGCTACCGCCTTTGCCATAGCTGATCTCATCAAAAATCTGTGAAATATCGTCCGGATGTTTTACCTCAACCTCAATAGGATGGGAATTAACCAGTGAATCCCCTTCCAGGGCTCCTGCAGTTTCGCTCACAAGGAAATCAGCAAACATGTCATAATCCACTTCAAGCTTATTCATTGCTTTATATGACATAAAGGTAGCAAAACTTTCATTTAGCCAGAGATCATCCCACCAGTTCATAGTAACAAGGTCGCCGAACCACTGGTGTGCAAGTTCATGTGCTATTACTTCTCCCACAGCTTTTTTGACAGAAGATCCTGTGGATGAAGAAATATTAAGGTATATTTCCCTGAATGTTATGGCACCCCAGTTTTCCATCGCACCTGCGGCAAATTCCGGTACTGATATGAGGTGTTCCTTTGGCAACGGATAATCTATCCCAAAATAATCCTGGTAGAATTCTATAGCTTTCTTTCCAATTTCCAGAGGGTAATTAGATTCTGTTAAATGGCCTTTCTGTGCAGCAAGAATTAATTTTTTGTTTCCGTTAAATTCCAGAGAACGCTCATCAAATTTTCCAATGCCCAGATAAAGAAGATATGTTGACATCACCGGAGTCTGCATAAATTTTATAACAGTCTTTCCATCCACATTTTCCTTTGTCTCCACAGGCATATTTGAAATGGCTTCCAGACCCTCATCTACCCTTACTGTAATATCAAAGGCAGCTTTGTATGATGGGTTGTCTATGCACGGGAAGAAACGCCTTGCGCCTGTTGATTCGAACTGGGTGGTGAACATATCGCCTTCCTCTGTGTGTGCCCTGTAGAATCCCTGGAGCTCCTCAGGTATTTCTCCGGAAAAATCGATTTCGGCAACTGAATCTTTGGTGATTATGCCGTCAACAACTATCTCCTGGTTTTTTATAAATTCTTTAAAATTTTTAATGCTATTATTTACCTTAATCCTTTTAATTTTCAGATTTACAGAGTTCAGAATTAATTTTTCTTCATTTCCATTGAACTTTATGGTTTCATGGCACGTATACGTATAATTTTTGCTGTTTATGTCAAGATCCAAACTATAATTATAAATCTGCATATGGCTATATCAGATTGTTGCTTATAATTTTTGCCAATAAAATTAATCAATACATTGTAAATTAGAATCCCGGGCACTATTTTAAGGATATTAAATGCTCAGGTTTTCCCGGTTATATATATTATTACCATTATCCACATATTTCCTGAAATATGTCATAAAACATGCAACGGGAGTAAAATGGTTATATAATCATTTGGAATTTCCATAAACATGACCAGAATAATACATATAAACAATCAAAACGAAAATTACGCCATTAAGGTATGTGCGGGGATTATTAAAAATGGTGGAACCGTTGTATTTCCAACAGAAACTGTTTATGGCCTCGGGGCAGATGCATTCAATCCCGGGGCATGCTCAAAAATATTTATTGCAAAAAACAGGCCTGCAGACAACCCGCTGATAGTACATATATCAAACATGAAGATGCTTGATCAGGTGGCATACATTGATGATGGGCTAAGGAAAAAAATGGAGAATATATGGCCATCTCCACTTACACTGCTCCTGAAAAAGAAAGAGTCTATACCTGATATTGTCAGTGCTGGCTTAGATACAGTATGTGTCCGCTTTCCAGACAATAAGATAGCGCTGGAGCTTATAGACGCCTCAGGGCCAATAGCTGCACCCAGTGCCAACATTTCAACAAGGCCAAGCATAGTTGATTCTGAAACTGCAGTGGAGGAACTTGATGGAAGGGTTGACGCAATAATAGACGCAGGAAGGGTAAGGTACGGCGTGGAGTCCACAATCCTTGACTGCACAGCAGAGCCATACAGGCTGCTGAGGGCCGGGGCATTTAGCGTTGAAGATATAGAGTCAATTATAGGAAAAATATATGTAGACCCACTGGCAAAGGGCTATAACCAGTCAGATGTTGCACTTACCCCTGGATTAAAATACCGGCATTATGCCCCATCAAAGAAATTATTTCTTATTGAGAACGAAGAAGAATTCAAAAAATTCATATCCTCAGAAGTTTCTAAAGATTTCATGGTCCTGTGCTCTAAAGAAAACGAAAAATACGCTTCCGGCGAATCAATTGTACTGGGTGGCGATATATATGAAATTGCCCATAATTTATTTTATGATTTCAGATATCTGGATAATTCTGGAAAACTATACGGTGTTATACAGGCATTTCCTGAAACAGGCATCGGGCTCGCAGTTATGAACAGGATAAGGAAAGCAAGTTTTATGATTGTAAAGGATAAAGAAAATATAGATAAAATATATAGGGTAATAAATGAAGCTTGACAATTACAGGTTAAACTGGGAGGTTATCCTGAAAAAGGAGATAGATTTCCTATCAAAAAAATACCCTGATTTAGACATAAAGGGCAGCTATTCCAGTGTAATTGAATTATTAAACGAAAATAAAATCAGATACAGAATTATCATGCATAAAAACGAGCTTGTAGGGTATGCCTATATTATGGATTCTACAGATAAATCAGATAGGCTTTATGCCGATATTGGCTTTACATCTCCTAAAAAAATAACCGAAGACCGGTTAAAGGAAATTTTTGAATGGCTTACAGGAATCGCTTCAAAGGAAAAGAAAAAATTAATGTTAAATCCAATTATTAATGGAAATGAGACAAGTGAAAAGTACCTTACAGACTCAGGATTCAAAACTATTGTAAGAAAGAGAATGGTGATGGACCTCAATGACTATAAATATAATAAACTGGATGAAAAATACGACATTTCAGGAATAGACGATATTAACATGGATTTATATTCTGACGCAGAGTATGAGGCATTCAAGTACACATCTGACAAATTTCTTTTCAGCAATAAAAGGGAGGATCGCCTTCAGACTGTAGTTAACCTTTTTAAAGGAGAATATGGGGAGATAATTAAGGAGGTTACAGTTATTATAAAAAACAAGGGCAGAATAAGTGGCGCAGTGGTGTCATCACGGCTTGGATTTGACAGGGCATTTATAGTATCAATTTTTGTCAAGCGTGCGTACAGGAAAACGGGCATGGGAAAATATTTGCTCTTTACTGCATTGAACAGGCTTAAGGCACTCTCGTACCATTACGTCTTTCTCTGGGTCAATGCAGAAAATTTCGCGAAGGATTTCTATTTGCACTACGGCTTCAAATATGATGATTATCCCGATGAGGTTATATATTACCTTCCAAATGGGAAATAATTATTGATTGCCGTGGCTATAATATAAGCCCTAACAAAAATTTAAGTCTAACGGTTAAATTAGAGGTACATGGAGTTATTCAATTTTGCATATTTAGCGGTCTTCATAATCGCTGTTTCATATATACTCATAAAAAATAGGGAAACATTTCTTATAAAAATTCTTGTTTCAATTCCTATAATGGTCGGGCTTGTATACTTTTCAGGTTCATTCTTTGTTCTTCCGGTATACCTTTTTTCTATGATAGTCAGCACGTATCTATACACTGTATTCTTTTACTTCCCATTTGCCGTAGATTTTGTCCTTATTATCCTATCCATATTTGGCAATTTCGTTCCTGTCAGGTTTGTTTTTGCCTCCATATCAATTTCCATACTCCTTTCAATGTTCCTGGATAAGAATATGAGAAAATATGATGTAACAAATAACGAAAATAAGGGCAAGGATATACAACGGGAAACATCCCGTGATTATTTCCAGATTTCTACAGGTGTCATTACAATTGCAATATTTGCTTTGGATGGAATAAAAGGCAGGATTCTCATACTGCTTGCAATACTTTTAATTTATCTTGGTGGCAATATACTTTATTTAAATAACAGGAACAGGCTGGCAGACCTGGTTTACATGATGGAAAGGAAGGACACGAAGTTGGGGCTTGGATCCATGTATCTTGCAGCCGGATTCCTTTTTGTGCTTTCATTTACCCGATCACTTCAGCTCATATACATCTCAGCATTTTTGATAATGATTGGAGATTCCCTGGCAACTATAATTGGAATGAAAATAAGGAGCAGGAAGCTCTTCTATAATAGAAGAAAGTCCATGGCAGGATTCCTGGGCATGCTTATCCCATCATTTCTGTTTGGCTTATTCTTCTTTGTTTACTTTATTTCAGCATTTTACGCAATCGGCGGGACATTTGCAGAATCCATATCAAACAAAATTGCAGATGATAATATCACTATACCTGTATCAATAGTTATTATACACTTTATAATATCAATGGTGTAGGTTATAGTGGACTATGTCAAAATATATATACCGTGTTGCGTTTTGGAAATAATGCGAGTGTGGTGTAGCCTGGCAACACGCGAGCTTGCCAAGCTCGTGCCCCGGGTCCAAATCCCGGCACTCGCATTCTACTGAACTTTTAGAATATTTATTAGATTTTTAAATTCAATTATAATGTTTAGCACATTGCCAGTTTTTAAATGGAAATATAATGCCAGAGTACCGGGCAAAACTTTTTTCTGAATAGCAGGGGTAGAATTGTTTATATACCTGAATTTATATAATTAAGGGATAAATATGGAATCGAAACCTTTATGCAAAACTACAGAGATAGAAGAAGGAAAAAGCAGGGAATTTGAAGTTGGAAACAAAAAGATTCTGGTTTCAAATGTTGGAGGAAAATTTTATGCCATAGATGCTTTGTGCTCACACATGGGAGGCGATCTGGGCAAAGGAAAATCTGAAGGCCACGATGTAATATGCCCTAAACACCATGCAAGGTTCAACGTTCAGACAGGAAAAGTGGATAAAAACATAAATGGTTTTTTTAAGGCTATGACCAGGAAGGAAGCAACGGACCTTAAATCATACGAAGTAAAGGAAAACGATGGAGAACTCTCTGTGGAGCTCTAATTTCTTTATGCCAGCAGATATAAAACTGCATATATGGCGTATTTAGCCAGGATTGTACTGATAATGTCAGAAATAAGCATAATACTTCTATAAATTCACAAGTTTATACATTATTCTATTAAAAAATAATAATGAATGCTGAACAGGCATTCCTGCGTATAGGGAACGACATAAAAAATTTAGAACTATTAGCAACATTTTTATACAATTCTCTATTATATAACTATGTTTCCCGAGAAATTTGAATACTATGCTCCAGAAAGCATAGAGGAAGCCACGAAATTTTTGAATGGACACGAAGATGCCAAGGTACTGGCAGGCGGCCAGAGCCTTATACCGCTGTTGAAACTGAGGTTTACATCGATTCCACAGCTGGTGGATATTGGCAGGCTAAAAGGCATGGATAGCATCTCATTCCAGGGAAACACCCTGAGAATAGGCCCCATGGCTAGAACCCACTCTATTGCAGAGGATCCACAGATAAGGAAGAAATTCCCCATACTCAGTGAAGCTGCCGGGCTTATAGCCGACCCGCTTGTGAGAAACATGGGCACTATCGGGGGCGATATATGCCATGGTGACCCTGCAAACGATTTTCCTGCTGTTATGCTGGCTCTCAACGCCACCTTTGAAGTAACATCCGCTAAGGGAAAAAGGACAATAAAGGCACAGGATTTCTTCACCGATACTTTTACCACTGCACTGAACCCTGGAGAAATACTTACAGGAATAACGATAGAGGACAGAAATTCATCAGGCAGATATATGAAATACAAAAAATATGCAGGAGATTTTTCCATCCTTGGCATAGCTGTCAACCTGTCAATGGATTCAGGCAAAATAAAGGAAGCCGGAATAGGATTGACAAACTGTGGCGCAACAGCATTAAAAGCTACAGAGGCAGAAAAATTCCTGGTGGGGAAGGAGGTTACAGATGACAATATTGCAAAAGCCGGTGATTTGCTCCTGAAAGCTGCAGACTTCATGGATGATGACAATGGAAGTGTAAAATTCAAGGAAAAATTGCTTAAATACCTTTTTACAAAGGCTGTTAAAGGAATAGGAGGTGTACCGAAATGATCGTTAATATAAAAGTAAATGGAGAAGAATACAAAAAGGATGTTGAACCGAGAACCCTGCTTGCCACCTTTATAAGGGATGACCTTAAACTCACAGGCACACACATAGGATGCGATACAACGAATTGTGGAGCATGCACTGTGCTTATGGACGGCAGGGCAGTGAAATCATGTACTGTACTGGCTGCACAGGCAGACGGGCATGAGATAGAGACCATAGAAAATGAAAAAGACGCAGACCTTAAGAAAATTAAGGAAAGCTTTGTTGAGGAAAATGGATTACAGTGCGGATTCTGCACACCGGGGATGATAATGACCTCGCTTTACATGCTGAGGAACAATAAAAAACCCGACGACGACTATATCAAAAGCAACCTGGCTGGAAATCTGTGCAGATGCACTGGCTATGTCTCAATAATAAATTCAATAAAGAAAGCCAGTGAAAAAATAAATACTGAAAAGGTGAGGGTACCATGACCTATCAGGAGAGATTTGTAAACGGAAAAGGGAGATACCTTGATGATATAGACCTTGACGGAATGCTTTACATGTCCCTGGTAAGAAGCCCCTATGCAAGGGCAAAGGTAAAGAAAGTTGAGGGGGGATTGACCTCAAAGGACCTTAAGGCTTATTATGCGCTTGCAGAAGGTGACCATAAGGAGCCTGTTCTGGCCATAGACGAGGTAAACTACCAGGGCCAGGCTGTAGCTGCAGTATTCGGGAAAAACAGGTATGAGAGCGAAGACCTGCTTTCCACAGTAAACGTTGAATACGAACCTATGGATGCAATACACAGCATCGATGATGCCAAAACCAAGCCACCTATGTATAAAGATACAGCAGGCAACGTGCTTTCCCAGGAAGATATTGGTGTCAAATTCAATGAAAAGGATATACAGTACGATGTAAAGGTAACAGATACAATACTCCTTGACAGGGTTTCCGCAAATCCAATGGAAACAAGGGGCATAGTTGCAGATTACCGTGATGGCATACTTAATGTATACCTGCCTTCTCAATCCATTGTAAGGTCAAAGTCCGGAATCGTGAACTCCCTCGGCCTTCCGCCGGAGAAAGTAAGGGTATTCCTTATAGACAATGGGGGAGCATTCGGTGTAAAGGCCCTATTCTATCCTGAATATATCATAGCATGCTATGCTTCAATGAAGTATGGAAAGCCTGTGAAGTGGCAGGAAACCAGAACAGAGCATCTGCAGGCATGCCACGCAGGCAGGGGAGTAGAAGGCACGCTAACACTCTATGCAAAAAAGGACGGCACAATTACCGGCCTTGACGGGGAAGTCCTTCTGGACAACGGCCCCTATTTTGTGGATGCTGCTTCAGTGGATCTAGGAAACGTTATCCACGAGATTACCGGGCCATATTTCATTGAAAAAGCCCATATAGTGGGGAAATACATGCTTACAAACAAGGCTCCCAATGGTTATTACCGTGGAGCAGGCAAACCGGAAGCATCCATATTAATGGAAAGGATGATGGACCTGCTGGCAGATAAACTGAATATGGATATTGCCGATGTAAGGCTTAAAAATGCACTTGAAAAGCCATTTAAATCCCCTCTGGGGCTTGATGTAAATTACCCTACAAAGCCTTTCCTTGAGGACGCATTGAAATATTTCAATTACCGTGAATTATCAAAGAAGGAACATGTGGGCATATCCTTGTTCATACTGGACGAGGATACTGCACCTGGAGAGAGTGCAAGAATCATAGTGAAGGACGGCAAGGTGCATACTTACATGGGAGGCAACGTATCCGGCCAGGGCCATGAAATGTTTGTCAAAAGCATACTCAGTGATGAACTGTCTGTAGAGCAGGATTTAATATCCCTGGATTTGCAGGATACAGAAACCCTTTCAACAGGAGTTGGAACATGGGGTTCAAAATCTGCAATGACACATGGTTCTGTATTAATGCAGGCTGCAGAGGAACTTAAACAGCAGGTAAAAGAAAAATACGGCAAATATTCACCGGAAATACTACTGAAGCATGACTTCGACCAGACGTCATTCTATAAATTCGATTATAACGATAACCAGGTTAATTTCAATCTGGTTACATCAAAGATCAACGAAGCCGGCGATATAGAATCCCTGAAAGTAGGCTGCTATTACGATCTTGGCAAAGTCCTGAACATGACAAATGTTATGGGGCAGACAGAAGGAGGGGCATTGCAGGCTATCGGCGAGGTACTGTCTGAGACACTAAGGTATTCAGAGGAAGGCCAGCTAATGACCACAAGCATAACAGATGCCGGTGTTCTTACTGCTGAACATACGCCTGAATTTGATATAAAAATAGTGGAAAACCCCTCGGTACTGAAAGACGGTGCCAAGGGGCTTGGAGAATCTCCAATGATAGGAATACCTGAAGGCCTTGCACGGTCTCTTGAGACACAGCTACATACAAGAATAAATGTAATGCCTATTACCCGTGAATTTCTATCCAGGAACCTTTAGGCACTTATAAATTTTTTAATTTATCCTGATATTATTTTTTATAACGGCATATATCCGGAATCTTTATGTTTCATATATTTTCTATAGATAAAGGCTATATAGAATTATGAATTACCTTACAGATTATCGCAAATGATATACAATAATCAATTTAAGGTAGAAGAGACATTGCCTTTTCTAGATGACATTGTAGCGCAATGGTTTAATACAAAATATAGCGAATTAAGCGAACCGCAGAAAAAGGCAATACCATTAATCCACCAGAAAAAGAACGTACTGGTATCATCACCCACGGGAACAGGCAAAACGCTCACAGGCTTCCTTTCAATAATAAATGAACTTTTTAAAAAGGCGAGAAATAACGAACTTGAAGATAAAATATACTGTGTTTACATTTCACCATTAAAAGCACTGGCAAATGATATAAATAAAAATCTTAATGAGCCCCTTTCAGAGATATATACCCTGGCCAGGGAAAAAGGGCTTGATATACCGGAAATCAAGGTGGCAGTGAGATCCGGAGATACCGCACAGAGTGATAGAAATAAAATGCTTCGGAAACCGCCACACATAATAATAACAACTCCAGAATCATTCTCGCTTGCAATAACCGCAACAAAGTTCAAGGAAAAATTTTCCAGCGTTGAATATGTAATACTGGATGAGATACATGAGGTTTCATCAACGAAAAGAGGGTCATTGCTATCATTTAACCTTGAAAGGCTTGAAAATCTCTCGCCGGGATTTGTACGCATAGGATTATCTGCAACACAGGCGCCATTAGACCTCATAGGTTCTTATCTTTGTGGCTATAATGGTGAACACAAAAGGGATTTTGAGATAATTGAGGTAAATACAAATAAATATCTTGATCTGAGCATAATTACCCCGGTTAAGGATTTAACAATGGTAAGCTATGAGGTTGCCAATGAAAAAATGTACGATATATTAGTTGACCTGGTTAACAGCCATAAAACAACACTTATATTTACAAATACAAGGAGTTCCACAGAGCATGTGGCGATGCGACTCAAAGCCCGTGGAATAGAGAATATAGAAGCACATCATTCTTCACTGGGCAAACAGACCAGGATTGAGGTTGAGAACAGGTTAAAGAATGGAGAATTGAAATGTGTCATAACTTCAACATCACTTGAACTCGGAATAGATATCGGATACATAGATATGGTTATACAGATAGGAAGTCCTAAATCTGTATCAAGGGCATTGCAGCGTATCGGCAGATCAGGCCATGGAGTGAAAGACCTTTCACTGGGGCGGTTTATAGTATTTGACCTGGATGACCTCATGGAATGTGCTGTGATGACTAAAGCTGCATACGACCACGAAATTGATAAGGTTACGGTACCGGAAAATCCCCTTGATGTGTTATCACAGGGAATAATAAGCATGTCACTGGAAAAGAACTGGGACGTTGATGTGGCATATAATGTTATCCGGAACTCATTTTCATTTCACACACTGGAATATGGCGATTATATATCTACCCTGCAATACCTTTCCGGGAAAATAGAAGGGAATACATTATTTTCCAAAATCTGGTACGATGAGGATGAAAAGGTATTCGGAAAGAAGGCCAGTACCAGGATGATTTACTTCATGAACGTTGGAACTATACCTGAAGAAGCCAATTACAACGTTGTTAATGAAAAGGGCAGGATGATAGGGCAATTAAGCGATAAATTTGTTGAAAGGCTAAAGAACGGGGATATCTTTGTTTTAGGCGCCAAAACATACATGTTTCTGAAAGCATCAAAAAATAATATAACGGTTAAAGTGGCAACAGGAATGAAGCCCACTGTCCCATCATGGACAGGCGAATTGTTGCCAAGGAGCTATGATCTTGGCATACTGATAGGGGAATTCAGGAAAACCCTCTATGAAAGAATAAAGAACGGCGAGGAGACAGAGAAGTGGCTTATGGAAAATTACCGTGTTGATTCATTCGGCGCCCGGAGCCTAATATCATATGTAAAAACCCAGGGGAATTTCACCATTCCTACTGAAGATTTGCTCTATATTGAAGGGTATATAGATAATGACCTCTATAGCATTATATTCCATATACCACTTGGCAGGAGGGTAAACGATGCATTATCAAGGGCTTATGGATTGGCTGTTTCAAATAAATACGGTGCCAATACCAGAATAAGTGTTAATGACAATGGATTTACATTAACACTTAACAGAAAAGTCCCTATAAAGGACGTCGTAGGGCTTTTAACACCATCAAACTTCCGGGATCTTGTTGACAGGTCAATCATCAATACTGAATTATTCAAACAGCGTTTCAGGTACTGCGCCACAAGATCATTGATGGTTTTAAGGAAGTACAAACAAACCGATATATCTGTTGCAAGGCAGCAACTGCGCAGTGACAG